>QMZE01000079.1 GCA_003663025.1 Archaeoglobales archaeon | reverse complement strand
TTGTTCTATCTTTCTTTTTTCTTCTTCCCACGTCTGCTTAATGTTTTCTTTGGCTTCTTTCCACTCTTGCTTGATATCCTCCCATGTCTGTTTTAAACTATCAAGGAACCCAGCACTTGCTGGTGCTAACACTGCATATAACAAAATAAACAACACACCTGCAAGACACAACTTTGTTGCGCCTTGCATGTATGACAATATCACGCATGTTTTATTTTTTCGCTTATAATAATAATCATGAGATTACCTAAACTGTCAAGTTTTTAAACAAACCACTCAAACGAAATGTATGAAGTTGATAGTTTTTACAAAGAGAGATTGTCCAAACTGCCCAAATGCAAAGAAGATAGCCATGGAGGTTGCAGAGGAGTTGAACCTTGAGTTTGAGGAGGTTGACATTGAGGAGGATCTTATAACTGCACTCCAATTCAACGTCGCATCTACACCCTCCATAGCCTTGAACGATGAGGTTCTATTCAGAGGAGAGGTTCCAACAAAGGATGAGCTTAAGAGGTTGATATCGAGGGTGATCAAATGAGGTATGGTGGTGTCCTTGATCTTTCAACAGTTGACTTTCCAAAAAGGCTATGTGCTGTTGTTTTCTTTGTGGGATGTCCATTCAGATGTCCATACTGTCAGAATCACAGACTCTTCAGTGGTGGGATTGAAGTCAAGCCAGAAATCATTGCAAGGGAGGTTGTGGAAAACTATCTGATAGAGGGTGTGTGCTTCACGGGTGGGGAACCGCTCATGCAGAATCTTAATGAGCTTGTTGAGTTGATTGGAATTCTTAAAGATCACAGTTTGGATGTGAAGATTGACACAAACGGCTACTATCCAGATAAGCTTGAAAGGGTTTTGGATTTGATTGACTACGTTGCAATGGACTTTAAGTCAATTCCCGATAGGTATCATGAAGTTACTGGTAGGAAGGATTCTGCTGAGAGGGTTTTGAAGAGTTTGAAGATATTGGCAAACTCAAATGTCGATTACGAGATTAGGACTACCGTAGTCCCAACTCTGACGGATGAGCATGATCTGCTTAGGATTGCTGAGATACTTTCAAGTTACGGAGTTCGTAGATACGTCCTACAACAGTTCAGAAACGAAGACACCTTTGACCCAAAGTTTAGGGAGATCAATCCATATCCAAAGGATTTCTATTACAGGGTTGGTAAGAGGCTCAAGGAGTTCATTCCAAATGTGATTGTGAGATTTGAAGGTGAAGAGTCAATTTAACCAAAAACTATTTTTGAAGTTTGAACACTTTGTTTCCATGTTTAGAGAGATTGAAAAGAGATGGCAGAGAGCTTGGGAAGATTCAAAGATATTTCAAGCTGATCCAAGCGATAAGCCAAAGTTCTTCATAACGATACCATATCCCTACCTAAACGGAAACCTCCACGTTGGACACTGTAGGACTTTCACGATAGGAGATGCAATTGCAAGGTTCAAGAGGATGTGTGGATACAACGTCCTGTTCCCAATGGGATTCCACGTTACTGGAACTCCAATAATTGGGCTGTCAGAATTGATATCAAAGAGGGATGAGAGGACGATAGAGGTTTACACGAAGTATCACGATGTTCCAAGGGAGATTTTGCTTGAGCTTACAACTCCAGAGAAGGTTGTGGAATACTTTTCAAAGGAAGCAGAGAAGGCTTTGAGGAATATAGGATACTCGATAGACTGGAGGAGGAAGTTTACAACCACAGACTTACCTTACCAAAGATTCATAGAGTGGCAGTTTTACAAGCTTAAAGAGAAGGGTTTGATTGCAAAGGGATCACATCCAGTGAGGTTCTGTCCAAACTGCAACAATCCAGTTGAGGATCACGATCTCTTGATGGGTGAGGAGGCTACGATAGTTGACTTCACGATAGTGAAGTTATACACGTTTGACGATAGATACGGTAAGATTGTTTTACCCTGTGCAACATTAAGGCCTGAAACTGTATTTGGAGTTACAAACGTTTGGATAAAGCCAACGAAATACGTCTTGGCTAGGGTTGATGGTGAGGTTTGGCTCTTGAGTTTTGAGGGTGTTGAGAAGCTCAGGTATCAGGAGAGGGATGTTGAAGTTGTTGGAGAGGTTGATGCGAGGGAGTTTTTTGGTAAGTTTGCAGTCAATCCAATGTTGGCTGACATGTTAATTGAAGAAATATTGGAGGAGATTGAGAGATACGAGGATATGGTTGAGAAAACTGAAACTTTCAGATGGATAAGGGAGGGAAACTTCGTCCAGATAATCTTAAAACTTGCTGAGAGGACAAATAAATTTAGGAGGGTTGCAGTTCCAATTTTACCTGCTGAATTTGTAGATACTGACAGTGCTACGGGTGTAGTGATGAGTGTTCCAGCCCACGCACCATACGACTACGTAGCCTTGGAGGATCTGAAGAGAGATGAGGGTAAGCTTAATATGTATGGAATTTCGAGGGATTTGGTTGAAGTTGAGCCAATAGTTCTAATAAGGGTTGAGGGTTACAATATTCCTGCCGTAGATGTTGTTAGGGAACTTGGAATTGAAAGTCAGAACGATAGGGAGTTGCTTGACAAGGCAACAAGGATAGTTTACAAGAGGGAGTTTCACAAAGGGATCCTGCTTGAAAATACTGGGAAGTATGCTGGTATGAAGGTATCTGAGATAAAGGATGTCCTTCAGAGGGATCTCATCGAGTTTGGTGTTGGAGATATTTTTTACGAGTTCAGTGAGAAGCCCGTTGTTTGCAGGTGTGGGACGAAGTGTGTAGTTAAGGTTGTCAAGGATCAGTGGTTCATAGTTTACTCGAACGACGATTGGAAGGGAGATGTTTTGGATTGGATTGGGGAGATGAGGATAATACCAGATTACTACAGGGAGGAGTTTAGGAATAAGGTTCTTTGGTTGAAGGATAAGGCTTGTGCAAGGAGGAGAGGTTTGGGAACTAGGATACCCTGGGATAGGGATTGGCTGATTGAGAGTTTGTCAGATTCAACGATATACATGGCTTACTACATACTGGCAAAGTTTATAAATGAGGGTAAGGTTAAGTCTGAGAACTTAACGAGGGAACTACTCGATTTTGTTCTGCTTGGTGTTGGAGATGTTGAGGAAGTTTCAATTTCCTCTGGACTGGATGTTGAAACAATTGAGGAAATCAGGAGGGATTTTGAATACTGGTATCCAGTGGATATGAGGAGTAGTGGAAAGGATTTGGTTGCAAACCATCTGCTATTCTTCTTATTCCATCACATTGCAATATTTCCAAGGGAGTATTGGCCAAGGGCAATAGCTGTGAATGGATACGTCAGATTGGAAGGTGAGAAGATGAGCAAGAGTAAAGGTCCACTTCTAACGATGAAGAGGGCTGTTGAGGAGAATGGAGCGGATGTTACAAGGTTATACATACTCTACTCAGCTGAATACGAGAGTGATGCTGATTGGAGGAGGAAGGAAGTTGAGGCTATGAAGAGGCATCTTGAGAGGTTTTACGAGCTTGTGAGGGAAAACTATGGAGAGGTTAAGGAGATCGATCATCTTGACAGGTGGTTGGTGAGTAGGTTTCAGAGGGCTGTTAGGGAGACGAGGGATGCAATGGAGAATCTTCAGACTAGGAGAGCTGTGAATTCTGCATTCTTTGAGGTTATGAACGATGTAAGATGGTATCTAAAGAGGGGTGGAGATAACTTGGCTGTGATCTTGGATGACTGGATAAGGTTGCTTGCACCCTTCATACCCCACATCTGCGAGGAGCTTTGGCACATAAAGCATGAGAGCTTTGTCAGCCTTGAGAGTTATCCTGAGTTCGATGAGAGCAAGGTTGATGAGAAGGCTGAGGCAATAGAGAACTACCTGATGAGGTTGATTGAAGATGTGAAGGAGGTTATGAAGTTCTTTAAGGGTGATGTAGTTTACTTTGCTTTTGCTGAGGATTGGAAGTTTGAAGCACTCAGGGTTGCGTTAGAGTGTGAGAGTATGAAGTCGGCCATGTCTAGACTTATGAAGGATGGTAGGTTTAAGGGAATTGCTAAGGATGTTTCGACATTCCTAAAGAGGGTTTTTAAGGACAGAGAGACATTTAGGGAGATTTTGAAGATTGATGAGAGGTCTGTCGTTGAGGAGAATAGGGAATTTATAGAGAGGGAGCTTGGAGTTAGGGTTGTTTTGGATGACTCAGCAGTTCCATTTGAGAGGAGGAGGAGTGCCATGCCGGGAAAACCAGCCATCTACATCCATTGACCGTTGAATTCAGCATCGGTAAAGAGCAGTATGGCAAACATGAAAATTGTTAGTTTTTCAAGAAACGTCTTCCTACCACTCACAAGAACTTGTAGAAACAGGTGTGCATACTGTGGATTTAGAAGAAACGACTTCATGATTATGAGTAAGGAGGATGTTGAAACACTGTTAAGTAGGGCGTTCAATGCTGTGGAGGCACTGTTTACGTTTGGTGAAAAGCCAGAAGTTTACAGGGAGTTTAGGAGGAATCTGAGGAAGTTGGGATATTCAAGCTTCATTGAATACGTCAGGGATATGAACGTCTTAGCTGTAAGGATGGGATTTCTACCTCACACAAACGCAGGAGTTCTGAGCTACAACGAACTAAAGTATCTGAGGCCATACAATGCGAGCATGGGTTTGATGCTTGAGCAGGCTGTGGAGTTGGATTGTCACAGGGATAGTCCAGGGAAGAGACCTGAGGTTAGGATTGGGACGATAAAGAATGCTGGAAGGCTCAAGATACCATTCACAACTGGGATACTTGTAGGCATAGGTGAGAGCTTTTATGACAGGGTATACTCGCTTGAGGTTATAGCGGACATTCACGAGAACTACGGTCACATCCAGGAGGTCATAGTTCAAAACTTCTCTCCAAAGCCAAACACACCAATGGAGAATCACAAACCACCAACCCTTAAAGAGATGGTTGAAACTGTGAAGGTTGCGAGGGATATTTTGCCAGATGACGTTACCATACAGATCCCTCCAAACCTCGTAAACTTCATACCACTCATAAATGCTGGGGCGAGGGATTTAGGTGGAATTTCGGAGGTGACACCAGATTACATAAATCCTGAGCATCCATGGCCGTCCATTGAGGAGTTGAAGGTTGTTGAAAGTTTTGGTTATGTATTGAGGGAGAGACTACCGATATATCCGAAGTTCGTTCGCTTAGGGTGGTATAGCGATGAGATTGCAGAGGTTGTCAAATCGAATTCAGATGGAGAGGGATTTAGGAAGATTTGAGTATTTGATTGACGATCCGTTTGAGACTTTTAAGAGGGCTGACGATCTTAGGAGGAAGGTTGTTGGAGATGTCGTGACATTTGTAGTAAATAGAAACATAAACTTCACGGATATATGCGTTGGTAACTGCAAGTTTTGCAGTTTTAGGAACAGGAGAAGGTATCTGCTAACGCTTGAGGAGATAAAGAAGAAGGTTAGGGAAGCATTGGATTACGGTTGCACCGAAGTTTGCATTCAGGGCGGTTTACTTCCGAAGGCTGATTTGAATTTTTACATCTCTATAATCGAAGCCGTTAGGGATGTGAGCGATGACATACACATACACGCCTTCTCTCCCATGGAGATTCATCACATGGC
>QMZE01000078.1 GCA_003663025.1 Archaeoglobales archaeon | reverse complement strand
TAGACATAGAAAAATCTCACCCTATACTTTTTACCAAGATACAATCCAACGAGCAATCCAGCAAGATGCGCAACATGTGCCACACCAGTTCTATAAGAGAAGGGGAGAAGTATGAGATCTATGAATGCAAAAAGAAGAATTGCAAACTTTATGCTCACTGGAAATGGAAATGGAAATATGATGACTCTTATATTTGGTGATATCATTGCCAAAGCCCCCATTACACCAAATATAGCTGCAGATGCACCCATTGCTGGTATGAATGGATATGTTGAGAGTGCGTAAACCAGATAGGCAAAACTACCAGCCAATCCACTTAAAAAGAATATTTTCAAATATCTCTTTTCCCCCAACCTCCTCTCAAGTTCACTACCAAATAGAAAGAGAACAAACATATTTATAAATAGGTGCCAGAAGTCCGCATGAACGAATATGCTTGTAACAATCTGCCAAGGCATCTTTAAAATCATCGAGGGATTCAATGCCAACACGTAATCTACGATGTTACCAACTGGTGCTGTTAAGCCTAAAAGCTCAGTTAAAATTTTTATCAGATAGACGACAATACAAATTGCAATTACCGTGTTGTTCCATCCGTAAGGATTTCTACCAACTCCAACTGGAACCATCGTAGAAATTTCCCACCCATATATATAGTTTTACGCAACACTTTTATTCGAAAAAATCCTCATTTTGAAGGTGAGGAGATTTAAGGTTAGAATTGGTGAAGATGAGTTTGAAGTATGGATCAAGAGGATAAACAGGACTTTTTACAAGGTAAGACTAAACAACGAGTCGTTTAATATAGCGATAAGGGAACATGGAGTTATCCTACCAAAGAGGATTGAAAGGAGGGAGAAGAAAGTAGAGGTTATTGAGGGATTTCAAGTTAAGGCTATGCTTCCAGGTGTAGTTGCAAAGATAATTGTGAGGGAAGGTGAGAGGGTTAGAAAGGGAGACACCATGATGATACTTGAAGCTATGAAGATGGAGAATGAAATAAAGAGTCCAAAAGATGGTATTGTTAAACAGATAACTGTAAGGGAAGGTGAGAGAGTTGACGTTGGAGATGTTCTTGCTGTCATATCATGATTGCAGTTGTAGGATGTAGATTGCTTGCAGAAATATTGAATAGGATGAATGTGGAAGTTAAATACATTGGAGACTTCTATACAACAAACGATGCAAGAATCGATGTCACACTCAACGGATGTGGATATGATGTTCCAGATGCAAAGTTCTACTCCTATCCACTAACCAAAGATTACAGAGAGGCAAAGAGGCAGGTTGCGGGGTGTGATGCTGTAGTTGCTCATAAATACTTGGAATTTTTTGCAAAGGTATCTTACGATCTTGGAATCCCATTCATGCCAAACTTCGTAACTTTCTTTTTTCCAGATTCTATAAAATTCTTTGATTCAAATATTCCAAAACTTGAATACGACACAATCTCATACACTTTGACATGTTCACTGCAGGCACGTGAGATTTTGAAGTTGATGAATGGTGAAGATGTAATTGTAGCTCCAATGGCTTTGATTGTTAAAGGGTGGAACGAAGTCTTTTATAACTTGAGAACTTAGATTTTTTATGAGAGAGGAGTGGCTTAGCTTTGCTCAGTTTAAGGAGGAGTATCCAGAAGAGGATTATCACATTATAGAGATTGTTAAATTTGAAAAGGGAGATGTGGATACAGCACTTCAGAAGATAACAAAGATTTGTTCAAGGATACTAAAGCTTGACTTAAACGGAACGTTGATAACACTTTCAAACTTTAAGAAGAAATCTGAGACTAGGATTGTTAGATCGAAGACTAGGAGAAAGGCTACGATGATTGCAAAATACGTTAGAACATACAACGTCCCAGATTTTCCAATTTCACTAGTTTTAGCATTGAGAAAGGATGAGGTTGATGAGAATGAGCTTGAGGAGATAAAGGCTAAGATAGATGAGATAGTTTAGATCTCCTTCAACCTATTTACTATCTTTTCAATTCTGTTTTCAAGTTTGAAGAATCTGGCTGGATATTCGGATCTTCTAACAGTTAACTCTCCAGGATTTAGCTTTAATGGGTTTTGACCATCTGCAACAACAAAAACAGACCTATCAAACTCAATCCTCACAGTTCTACTTTCACTCACAACCCAAGGCTTCCAACCCAACTTGAAAGGTGCAACTGGGACAATTAAGATAGAATTAAGATGTGGATCGACTATTGGTCCTCCAATTGAGAGTGCATAGGCTGTTGAACCTATTGGTGTTGAGATCAACATACCATCACATCTCAAAACATCTATCAGAACATCGTCAACATACACCTTCATCTCAACGAGCTTTGCTGGAATCGAACAGATTATTGCAATTTCATTTAAAGCAAGAATCTCCCCATCCAACTCACACTTCAACCTCATGAACTCCTCAACATCAAAACTTTCCAAAGATTTCAACAGTTTTTCCTTGTAGTTCTCTGGTTCACAGTGTGTTAACAGTCCAATTCTTCCAGTGTTTATTGCAAAGATTGGAGGACACACATGCAAACTTTGAAGGACTCTTAACACAGTTCCATCTCCACCAACGACAACAATGAAGTCGTAACTCTCCAAATTTCTCTCAGATATCTCTACATCAAATCCATTTGATCTAAGAAAACTTTCAACTTCCAATGCCAAGTCCTTGGAATTTGGTTTGTGAAAGATGACACCTTTCATGAGATCACTCTCAGTATCTCATCGTGTATGTGTGGATTTGAAACTACAAGAGTAAATCTCTCATCCAAAGACAAACTCTTGTTTCTAAGTTCTCTACCCCTATGATCACTCATCCTTGCTCCAGCATTCTTACATATGAATAAACCTGCACAAACATCAAAAGATCTCAAGTAACCTCTACCATCCTTCAATCTTACATCTACAAATGCATCAAACACACCTTCAGCAACGTAACATATTTCGAGAGATGCACTACCAAGTATCCTTACTCTCTTAAATGGATAAGATCTGGTAGGATAGTAAAAGAGTATGTTTGAGTTTCTTAGATCCTTCCTATTCGATACCTTTATTTTGCGATCGTTCTTGTAAGACTTACCGTTTAAGGAATAATACTCATCACAGGTTGCAAGATTCATGACGTAACCAAGGAAAGTATCTTCAAATTTAATACTTCTGGAGAAGCAGATGGAGGTTGAGTATATTGGTATCCCCTTCACAGCGTTAAATGTTCCATCTATTGGATCAAGAGATACAAAAACATCACCATCACCCACAATCCCAGACTCCTCAGTCAAAACTGTTACATCGTATTCACGTAGTATATCTAAAGCTACACTTTCAGCGATAATATCTATCTTCTTTGTGGGAGTTCCATCACATCCAAATCCAACAACCTCATTTGCATCCTCAGTTCCAACAATCTTACATACACTTTTCCTAACACACTCACAAACGTTCCTAGCAATTTCCAGTGCATCCCTTGGAGTCATGTAAAGGGGGTTGATTTTTTTGGACTTTTACATGTTTCGATCAGATCACCTTAATTCCCAACTCCCTTATTTTATTTAAAATTGAAATATTTATTAAAAGAGGGGTTATACTCTCTACAACTCTTGAATTGGAGAGGGGACCACCATCCAAAGCTCTTAATTTCTTTATATCTTTTACAATACCCATTACAACATCCTTAGAATTATCATCGTCGCCACAGACGATGACGTCAAATTCTGGTGTTTCATTCAGGTTGGAAAACCTCTTTGCAGGAATGTTTTGAAAAGCGGAAACTACCTTATCACTATTCAATATTTTTGCTATCTCTTCAGCCATTGAGCTGTTTGGTGGATTGTAAACGAAAAATCCATCTCTTTCAACCATAGGAACTACTGGAGATATAACTATTTTATCTTTTAATATTTTTTTATGAATATTTACAAATTCCAAAACATCATTCCAAGGTATAGTGACTACTGCCACATCGCACAACTTCGCAGCATCAACGTTTGTCAATCCATTGATCGTGCAGTTACAGATTTTGCTATACTCTTCAGCTTTTAACTTAGCTTTCTTTAGATCTCTAGAACCAACAATGACATCGTAACCTGCCAAAGCCAACCTCAAAGCCAAACCCTTACCAAACCTACCAGTTCCACCCAATATAGATACTTTCATTGCAAAGATTGTAACGGCTAAAATTTAACACTTATTATGACACATGCTAACACATTAAGCACCCTCCCCATTATTTCCTATGGAGATGTGGAAGTCACAACTTACTCAAACGTTCAATTAAGTCTATTAATTTAAGAGATAAACATATATAATATTCTAATTTGTTTACATCGTTACAGTTTTTCATTTCTTTAATTAGAAAATATAATTTATCTTTTAAAATATTATTTAATTCATTTGTTTTATAAAAAATATTTTCTTCTTTTTTATTAATCTTTTCATTATTTTTAATTTTTTTAGTTAGAGGTTTAACGTTACCATTTTCATCCATTTTAAATTCTTTCTTACAAGAAGGACATATAATCTTATCTTCATGCTTAAACAAAGGCATTTTACAATCTAAACAGTGTTGTGACAACATCTTTGCACCTTTATATAACAATTCAACAGCATCCGAAATGCTTTTATCCATAGTAATGTATGATAAATGGGTCGACAAAAATCTTTTTCCCTGGGGGTGATGGAATGGAGGATGTCTTGGAAGCTGTATTGGATACATTAGATAGAATAATTCAAGATGATTCAGTTCCAAGAAATGTCAGAAGGGTTGCCAGTGAGATAAAAAAGAATTTGCTGAATGATAAAGAAAATATAGCAATTAAGGCAGCCACAGCAATATCGACACTTGAAGATTTATCGTCAGACCCAAATCTACCCATGCATGTGAGAACTTTAATTTGGAACTTGTCAAGTTTACTTGAAAAGTTAGCTATAGAAAAATAATTAAATATTATAATCAGACAAATTAAATTAAATAATTAATTTGATTTATTAATTTATTATTGTTTAATAATATTTATTTTATAGTAGATTAAATAAAATATTTATTAATTAGTTTTAACCTTATATAACTTTTAACTTTGTTAAATTTTATATAATATTTTTCTACTATCTTTTATATTGTCTATTTATTTTATATTATTATAAAAATGTCAACAATAATGAAACTTTATTATAGGAAATTTAGATATGAATAATTAATATCTATCTTATCTTAACACACCTACGTATCTCCACATCTCCATAGGAAATAATGGGGAGGGTGCTTAATGTGTTAGCATGTGTCATAATAAGGGTTAAGTATTTTCTTAGTAAGTGTTTTCGTGAAGTATGTTATAGATACGAGTGCTCTGATTGATGGAAGAGTCTCAAAGATGTTGGAAGATGGTGAGATAGTTGGTACAATAATAATTCCAGAGCCTGCAATAGCTGAACTTGAAGCACAAGCCAACAGGGGTAAGATGACTGGATTTAAAGGTTTGGAGGAGATAGGTAGAATTAGGGATGTTGCAAATAGGAGGGGTTTTGATGTAATATTTCTTGGTGAGAGACCATCGGCAGATCAGATAAGACTTGCCAAGAGTGGTGAGATAGATAATATGATACGTAAGATAGCTGAAGATGAGAGAGC
>QMZE01000077.1 GCA_003663025.1 Archaeoglobales archaeon | reverse complement strand
GTTGTATCATTTGTTACTTCTATTCTTGTTTGATTGCATATTTTACTTCCTCTTCTAACAATTATGTGATATGTTCCTGGTATTACTTTCTGTTTTAAAACACCTTTTTGCTCCGATATTTGATTAAGAGTTTCATCTACAACAACGTAGAGCTGTATTAGAACGTCTTCAATAGGGTTGCCTATAGGGTCAACTACTAATACTGTTAAAAGATACGCTGTGCCCGAGACTTTGAGGTCTATTGGTACAGCGTAGGCTGGAAGGGTTATCGCTGTTGTTTCTCCACCAGAAATAATAGCACCAATAGGAAGGGCGGTTATTTTAAAACTGTAATTACTTGGAACAACATACTCAGTTACGTTAATAGCAAATCTGATGATTACTTCTTTGCCAGGTTTTATAATCACTTGATCAGCGGATAAATACACTTCTACGCCGAAAGGTGGATCGGCTGTAATATTTACCACTAGGGTGACATCTCCAGTATTTTTAAGTTTAAGGTAGAGGTCGCTTCCATGAATATAGGTGCCAGGTGGAACTATGAAGTCGAAGGCATGTGGATAGGTAGCTACAAGACCAATATCACATATACCTATTTGAAGAAAACTTAGCAGAAAAACCGAAAATAAAATTAACAATAATATTCCTTTTATTTTCATTTTGCCTCCTCCACTAAGCAGTTGTAACCTCAATATATAAAATTATAGTATAGGTTCCAGTAGGAGTTCCTTCTGGTACTGTTTGAAATAGATAAATAGCATACGCATCTCCATTAATATCGTCTTGTGTAACAGCAACATTACTGTATGGTGTGGTTTTGTCTGGTGTTGGATGTATAGCGAATTCTGGTATTGTTCCGCCCTCAGTAGTATCTGCTGGGTCTGCATCATCGTCTCCTATAAAGTAATTAGTATTGGTGATATCTATTTCGTTACCGTTGCTAGTCCAGTTATCATTAGTATAGAAGCTTATGTTGTATGGAGCATTACATATGATTGTGAAGTTTATGTTTCCATCTGCTGGAACAGAGAGAGTCCCGTTAACTGTTCCAGTTGCCAAATCAAACTCAAAACTTGTATCTGTTAAGTTTATCTCGGCATAGAAATTAACTGTGAAAGATATTGTGAGATTGTCGGAAAGGTCTTGAGCACCCCATGCGGTGACGTTAACATACCAGGTGCCCATCAAAGCAATTTTACTAGCATTAAAAGCAAGAGTAAAGGTTCCTGTGTTCTGTGATTGGTCTGGTACACGGCAATTAGCAGTATTAACACCCCAAGTTGTCCCAGTAGGACCAATCAAACTATATTCTTTTGTTGAGTTATCCCAGAGAAATGTGGCATGTGTGTTGGGGTCATCTGCCGAATCCCAACTATAACCAGAAGCATAAAAGTATATTGTAATATTCTTTAGGGAATAAAGAGTGTTATTATGTCTTATCGTCATATTAAGCCAGTATTCGGTATAAGGATCAATAGATGAAACTTCATACCATGTTGTGTTATATATTTTTATATCTAAAACTTCGGGTGCAGCATAACCAACAGTCAAAGTACCTACAATAGAAGCATTTACAGATGGAATCGTTGTGGTTGCTACTGGGTCCTTTATTCTTATTAGGTGTCGCTGAGTCCTATCAGTTATGTCATCATTATAATCATGGTCTGTTGCATGAGATTCACCATAAAGATAGAGTTGATTATTTATTTCAATACAGACGCTGTAAAACATTCCAGCTAAAGTTAGAGTTAGATACGGGCCAAAATCCAAAATAGTGAGATTAACGTCTTGGTAGGTATCGAAGTCTTTTGTGCGAACTACACGAGGTAGAGCAGGAACACCCACATAATCACTACTTGTGTATTTTTCATGATAAGTTACATAATACCATCCATCTGACGCTTTCATGAATGTTACACATTCCCAATCAGACGGAAATGATTTAATTTGTTCAAAGTTGACATAATCATTACTTCTTGTCAGATTATGAACTACTCCTACATAACCATAAGCCATGAGAAGTGTCCCATTTGGAAGTAAGTATGGATGAGGATATTTTTTAGAAGTTGCACCAGTAATAACAGCAGTTACATTTACCCATGTACTTCCTTCATCGTTTGACCTTAAAAGCTCTATTTCCCATGGCTGACCTGAATCTGCTGCTGCAACGTAACACAACCAAGTACCGTTTGGTAATACTACTAAGGCGGCTTTTTCCATCTTATTCCAACCAAAATCAGTACGGTAAAATAATGTTTTCACAAATGTCCATGTAAAACCATCATCAGACTTATATAGGTCTATTCGTTCTCCTGATCCGTCTTGGTCAGTACCTGTTCCTGAGCCGTCAGTAGACTTATATTCTCCATGCCATCTTACTGTCATTAACCAAGTTCCATTCTGTAGTCTTGCTATATAGGGTGCCCCTACCCAATCGTAATGTGTTCCAAGGTCGGGATTTTTATGAGTTGGAGAAAGAATCACAACTGGTTCATGATAAGTTACATCTGACGATTCCCATGTTATACTGTAATCATCAAAAATAAACGATCCTAGTTGACCTGCACCGCCATGCATACCAAAACCTTGAGCAGTTGGCTCCCATCCTGTTGGAATATTTATATAAGAAGTATTTGCAAGTAGTGTATTGGTTGAGTCATAAAGCCTTACTTGTGTTTGATTATCAATTGTCCAAACAACTTCTAATTTATACCAAGTATTATTAGAGATTGAGTAGGATTTGTTTGTCAGGATCTCTCTGTAAACAGTTCCAGCAACGGGAGCTACATCAGCATATGTTACTAGACCTATCTCCAAGCCATTCTCTACACTCCATGCCCCATAAAGTGCTGTTGTTTCATTAGCACCTAACACTAAGTATACTCGTGCCACTTTTGTTAGATCTATATTCACCATAAACCATACTGATTCAGTAAAGTTAGTTTGACCACTTTGAGGAAACCCTTTTGTGAGGAGAACTTGTGGTGCTCGGTCTGTACCTGCTGTACTATAATCAGTTAAGTTAAGTGCATAGCTTCCTGAATGGGCTGTTGTTGTTATTCTAAAAAGAGGATAATGCACATCAACATATGTCACTAGCCATCCGTCGTAGTCTCCGTCTTCAAATCCTTCTGTGTAGGTTGGATCAACATTTACTGCTTTGACTGTTTTATTGAATAAAGGTAGAGAAGGAATGGAAACTAGCCCTATAAGAAAAATAAAGATTATTATGCTTGTTAAGAAATACTCTCTACCTTTATTCATTTTATCACCCATTGTTAGGCTTGTACTACTTCTATATACATGGTTAGTGTGTAGGTTCCTGATGGGGTTCCTTCTGGTACTGTTTGGAATAGGTATGTTTCATATGCGTCGCCGTTTATGTCGTCTTGTGTTACTGCTTGGTTTGTGTATGGTGTGGTTTTGTCTGGTGTTGGATGTATTGCCCATGGGTCGATTCCTGTTTCTGTTGCTTCTGTTGGGTTTGAGTCGTCGTCTCCTATGAAGTAGTTTGTGTTGGTTATGTCTATTTCGCTGCCGTCTGTTGTCCAGTTTCCGTCGGTGAAGTAGCTTACGTTGTATTGGGCGTTGCATATTACTGCGAAGTCTATGTCTTGGTCTGTTGGGCTGCTTAGTGTGTTGTTTGCTGTTCCTGGCTGTAGGTTGCTGAATGTGAATGATGTGTCTGTTAGGCTTATCTCGGCATAGAAGTTCATTGTAAATGATATTGTGAGGTGGTCTGATAGGTTACCGTCGCCCCATGCGGTGACGTTAACATACCAGGTGCCCATCAAAGCAATTTTGCTTGGTTTGAATGCTAGGGTGAAGGTTCCCTCTGTTTGTGATCTGTCTGGTGTTATGCAGTTTGCTGTTACTATTTCCCATGTTGTCCCTGTGGGGCCGACAAGGCTCCATGTGTCTGTTGAGTTTTCCCATTTAAATGTGGCATGTGTGTTGGGGTCATCTGCCGAATCCCAACTATAACCTGAAGCATAAAAGTAATATGTTATGTTTATCAGGGAGTATAGGGTGTTGTTGTGTCTTATGGTTGCGTTTAGCCAATACTCGGTGTAGGGGTCTGTTGACGATACTTCGTACCATGAGGTGTTATATAGGTTTACGGCGAGGACTTCTGGTGCTACTACTCCTACTGTAAGTGTTCCTGAAACTGGTTCTTGCACGGCTTCTACTTTCATCGGATATATTGAAAATCCAAATATCAATAGGAAGGTTAATATTATTGGCAGGGTTCGCTTCAATAATTGCACCTCACTAAAACATTATATTATAATTATGTTCTTAAATTTAAACTTTAAGGTTTTAATACATTTGAATTCATGCTTGACTTACTTGGGCATAGTATCTGAAGTATCTTGTTCCTGGTGAAGCTGTTTCTGGTACTTGTGCTCGTAGCCAAGTGTCGTAGATAAGGTTTTCTCCCCATGTTTGATTGGCGTAGATTACTTGTGGTGTGGTTGAGAGAATTATGTCGTCTTCGTCTCCGAAGGTGGAGTTTATTGAAACTATTATCCAACCGTCCACTACGGGTTCACTTTCATTTCCATATACAGATACATTGAAGTTTACGTTTGCTGTTACTTTTATTTGGATTGGGTTTTCCTGGGCGTCTGCTGTTCCTCCTACTTGGATTGTTCCAAATGTTGCTTGGGCATCTATGAATTCTACATATAGGTAAATTGATACTTGCGGTGGATCGGGATCATATTCTTGTCCGTAGCCTATTGCTGCGTCTGCATCATATGCTATTACTGTGGCGTTCCATTGTACTGGCTCCGCTATACCTGACAGTTTGAATGCAAGTTTAAATGTTCCTGGTAGTGATTCAGGTGCTACACATGCAGATTTATTTATGTGTGATTCATCTATTGGATCGGGGCCTATTTCAAACCATCCTGAAGAATTCCATATGAAAGTGTAATGGTTTCTTTTGGCGTCTGGATCGGTTTCTGAGACAGAAGTGCTCCATAAAATGAATGTTACGTTTGCTAGGTCGCTGATTCCTTCTGGGTCATCTACGTCTGCTCTGAGGAAATACCATGTTTCTGGGTCAACATATGTTACAGAGTAATCGGTTGTATTTGTTACATCGACGTTTGATACTGTTGGAGCCGTATCAACTGTTAAAAGGTTTACTGCTAGATAGTCTATTGAGAGTTTATCGGCTTCTACTTGGTCTGATGTTGTGTAAAATTTTACTATTATGTGTCCTGTATCATTTACATTGTCTGTTGGATTTGTGGTTGTGAAATTTGACCAGTCAATTGTTGTAGTTGTTATATCGCCTAAGTCTGTCCATGAAGATATGCTAAAATTATATATGGCTACGTGGATTGCTTCACCGCTTGTAAAACCATAAACTGTAACATTTAACTCAGTAACTGCATCAGGATTGGCAGAGGTTTGAAAATAGTAGCGTACATCAAAAATGTAACCTGCAAGATATGTAAGCTCTGCACCTGCATCGTCCCAGTACACTTCGTTTGTAGGTTTTTTCGCAGCTAACGGTGCCGCCTTGGTTTGGGCGTAGAGTTTCAACGTGTATGTTCCTGTTTGGTCAAAATAGTCTGACGCATCAACTGTAACGTTTATCCAACCTGTGTCCACAACATCCGTATAAGTTGAACTTACATGTAAAGCGTATTCCGAGCCATTAGGTAAAATTAATCTTACTTCGATATGATAATCTGTGTCATCATCACATATAATATGGTATGATGCGTAAACTTTAGCTGATATTGGAACCGATGTTATTGTGAAGCTATAGTT
>QMZE01000076.1 GCA_003663025.1 Archaeoglobales archaeon | reverse complement strand
CTTTGAGACCTCAAGACTTAAATATCCTTTAAGGAGCTTTTGAGTATGGCAAGGAAACCAGCAAAGATGTGGAGGAGATTGGAGAGACCTTACACGAGGAAGGAATACATAGATGGAATACCTGGAACGAGAATAAGGATGTTTGAGATGGGTAACAGGTCTGCGGATTTCCCAGTTATGCTAACACTCGTGGCTGAGGAGGGTGTTCAGGTGAGGGACAATGCACTTGAATCTGCAAGGCTTGCAGCTGGGAAGTATCTTGCAAAAACTGTTGGAAATCTAAACTTCAAGCTGAAGATCAGATGCTACCCACACCACATCTTGAGGGAGCATAAGATGGCAGTTGGGGCTGGTGCGGATAGAATTTCACAGGGTATGAGGAAGGCTTTTGGAAAGCCAGTTGGACTTTCAGCACAGATACATCCAGGAGACAAGATAATGAGTGTCTGGGTTAAGCCAGAACATTTTGAATATGCAAAGGATGCTTTAAAGAGGGCAAATCAGAAGTTACCCACACCAACGAAGATCGTAGTTGAGAAGGGAGCTGAACTCCTAAAGGGTAAGATATGATCGTAATAACAGTTTACGGTGGGGACAGAAGGGAAATAGTTTATGAAATTTCAAAGGTGTTGGCAGATGCCAACGTCAATATAGTTGATATTGAGCAGAGGGTTCTGAACAAAATTTTTTTAATGTATATGGTTGCGGATTGTTCAAAATCCAATCTCAGCTTTGAAGAGCTTAAATTGAAGTTGTTTGAAGTAGGTAGAAGTTTGAATGTTGAAGTTCACGTTTCGAAGTTTGAAAGACTCAAGAATCTACACGTAATAACTGTTTTGGGTAGGGATAGGGTTGGAATCGTTAGGGACATATCAAGGATACTACTCGATCATGGTGTAGATATAAAGAGGACGAGTCTAATTGCAAGGGATAAGCTGATATCGATAGAGTTCTTGGTGGATATAAAAGATGCAGATTGCAATCAGCTTAAGAGGGATTTGAAGAGGGAGGCTGAGGCTGTAAGCTTGGACGTTGTAATTCAACCATACGAAAAGAGGGAGAAGAGATTGATAGTATTTGACATGGATTCAACACTCGTTGATGCTGAGATAATCGATGAGATTGCAAGGTATGCTGGTGTTGAGGAGGATGTTAGAAGAATAACTGAGAGGGCTATGAGAGGTGAAATGGAGTTCAAGGAAGCTTTGAAGGAGAGAGTAAAACTTCTCAGGGGTTTGCCAGTTGAAGTCCTTGAGAGGATATACAGGAACGTTAAGCTTACAGAAGGTGCAAAGGAACTTGTTCAGGCTTTGAAGAAGAACGGATACAAGGTTGCAGTTGTGAGTGGAGGATTCAGCTACTTCACGGAGAGACTGAAGGAGGAGCTTGGATTGGACTACGCATTTGGAAATGAGCTTGAGATCAAGGATGGAAAGCTCACTGGGAGGATTAAGGGGAGGATAATTGATGCTGAGGAGAAGGCAAAAATAATAGAGGAGATTGCAAAAAAGGAGGAGATAAGCAAAGAAAACGTTGTTGCGGTTGGTGATGGTGCAAATGACAGGATTATGATTGAAAATGCTGGATTGGGGATTGCATTCAACGCCAAAGATGCTCTAAAGGATGTTGCTGATGGAACAATATCAAAGGAGAATCTTATAGGTTTGGCTTGTGTCTTGGGATTGTTTAGGAGGGGTAGTTATTGATCATTCAGTGAACTATCCCTCACTTACGCAAGGAGTTTCCCCCGTTTCACCCACCTTTGAGAGTTTGGGAATAGCTCTATCCATCGGATTTCCCTTAATGATTCCATGTATTTAAAAATAGTATTTGCAAGCAACGAAAAGATAAGGTATTTTTGAATTTAACACTTTGCAACGTTAACTGTCTCGTATAGGATTGGATTTAGAGAAAGATCTTCTGCTCTATATCAGAATTAAGAGAAACACTATGGAAAGTTATGGAAAGAGGATAAGAAATTGTGTAAGACTCTTAATCAGCTATGTTCAAATCCCCCTTTGAGAAGGGAAGAAAATAGAATATGAAGAGTTTAAAGGTATTGCTTAATCTGGGATTGGCTGAAGAGGTTAGATTTAACGGATTGAAGTTTTATCAAGCCTCAATTCCTTACTATGACTCACAAATTGCTACCCTGCTCAAATTACATGGTGATTATGTAATTCTAACGAAGATTGCAAGGGATGAATTAACACTTAAAGTCCTTGAACAAGACACGTAACAGTTCCACTATTATCAAGAATATTCAACGTTGTGAGGGATAAGGTTAAATACATCCCTGAAAAACTTGTTAAGGATGGATGGAATCCTTAAGAGGTATAAGGGAGATAGAAGGGAAGTTTTCTATACATTTGCAAGTGAAAGCATTAGGCTAAAGATTTTAAAGATCTTCTCAGCTTTGGGATTCAAGTTTGATTATGAGCCTGTGCTGACCGAGAAATTCTTTGATGAGCTTAAGAAAGCTGGAGCTAAACTTGTCCATGCTCTCGGATCTATCCTAAGAAATTACGGTGAATTACTACCCATAAAGCTTCAAGTAATCTTACAGGGATTAAAGAAAGCTAATGATAAGGTTAAAGACAAAGTAATGAAGTTCGTAATGGAGAAATTGGAAGAGAAGGGTTATGTTACGTTCAAAGAGATAATGGAACTCGATTTGATTCCAGTTAAGAAGATAAGAGATGTAATGGAAGAAATTGCTGAATCTTTGGATTTGGTTGAGAGAAGAAATGGAGATCAGAGAAGATTTATCACAACATACACTAAGAAGGAATTTGCAATTGTTGAATACATTAAGGATGGTAGAATCTTCAGAGTTCCAGATAGGTTGAGATGGGAACTTAAGCCTGAAGTAATTGGTATTAGTTAACAAAAAGTAGGAGGATTCTCAATGGCAATAAAATATAACATAAAATATGTTAGCTTTAGGGAATTAGTTAAGGACTATCCATCCACTACTTACGCTACTTTCTCAATATATAAATATCCTGCTAAATTCATTCCTCAAGTTATTGCATACATCCTAAAGAATTACTGTAAGCTAAATATGACCGTATTTGATCCATTTGCAGGTTATGGAACTGTAGGGATTGTTTCAAGACTCTTTGGATGCAATTATGAACTTTGGGATCTTAATCCAATGCTTAAGGTTATCCATGACACCGCAGTAATGAAACCCATAGAAGTGGATGTTAACAAACTAATCCAAGAATTAAAGAATTCTAACGAAATATTCATTCCAAAATGGTCAAATTTGAAATATTGGCATCCAGAAGAATTTTTAGATGTGTTAACCAAAGTTTGGGGGTATTACCACAGTTTAGAAGACAATAAGTTAAAGAAGTTGCTTGTAATTCCGCTTTTAAAGGTTACAAGATATTTCTCTTATAGTGACGAAAAAATTCATAAATTATATAAATCAAAGTATGCAAAAAAGAAAATTGAAGATTTGTCAAAAAAAGACTGGAAGACTTCATTTTTTGCAATGCTATTCGATGAAATTCGAGAACTATTAAAAAAGATAGAGGATTACAACTCTCTTAGACCTAAACCTGTGAAATATAAGATTAAGGCAGGAATAGATACTCTAAATACAAAACTTGATCAGGATGTGGATATTCTCATAACTTCTCCACCCTATCTCCAAGCTCAGGAGTATATTAGATCAACAAAGCTTGAACTATTTTGGCTTGGATATAGTGAAAATTATATTCGACAGTTAAGCAAAAAGGAGATTCCTTACGCAAATGTTAGAAGGATAGAGGTTTATTCCAAGACTTACGAGGAAATTAGGGGTAAAATAGGAGATGATCATCTACTAAAACTATATGATAACTACTTTTTTGCAATTTTAAGAGCTTTTACGAGTTTAGGCGAGAATGTCAAATCATATATGTTTATATTTGTTGGACCTGCAAAGATTAGAGGGATGCCTGTTCCAATAGATCAAATAATAGTTGAACATTTGAAAGAATTTGGATGGAAATATGAAGCAACACTTATAGACAGAATAGTTTCTCATTCAATGTTTAAAGTCGACATTAACCCTGCTTCAGGATTAAAGGAAAATAGGATGGAAACAGAGCACCTCGTGATCCTTAGGAGGGAATAAAATGGAAAATCTCGTTACAATTAGTAAAAGACTACTGGGAAGTCCAAGTGAATTCAAAAAGACAAAATACGTTCAGGAATTAGTTTCGGAGATTAAAGAGAAAATTGAGATAGAAGGACAAAAAATAGTCTATAATGATAAAGAATTGACAGAACTGGTTCTATCAGTTTGCAGATGCAATGACTTTAATGTTATTGTAAAAGATACAGGGAGGCACATTGTCATCGATAAGAATAGGTTGTTAGATTGGGTTAAAGATAAGCTTTTACCAAATACGGTTTTATTAAGGATTGATGAGGAAGATGTAGTGAGATTGTTCATATTCTCAACTGAGATGACCTATAGAATGTTTCTTGGAGGAACTAGAGCTACTGTAACTCAAAAGGGATTTAGAGAAAGGAGGAGAACCTTTGAAAGTATATTAGTTGATCAATTTACTGGTAAATTAGGTGAAGTTGCAGTAAAGAAGTTCTTAGAAAATGACTTTTCAGCAAATATTGAACTTGATTGGGAAATCTCAGAAGATATTTCGAAATACAGGCCTGATATACTTAACGCTAAGAAAATTGTAAGCATAAGGACATCCCCAACCTTAGCTGGTATTTGGGCGGAAGCAGACTTGGGTTTTGATTATGGTATCTTTGTAAAGTGCTCTGTTCCTTTGCATCCTATTCTTCAATTCTTCATAGAAGTGTGCGGGTTCTCAAGTTTGTTAGATTTTGCCGATAAGAAAATACCACCAGATGATGAGATATTTAGAGATTACCTTTAAGCCATAAGAGATAGGATCAAAGATTATAAATGTGGTGAATTTAAAACCGAAATAAAATGCTTCATTTGTGGATACTTTAAAACCTCTGAGTATAAGCCAGTTAAGGAAAGTGTAAAACTTCAATATTTTGGAAAGGTTAGGGAAGAGAGATACATTGTTCCAATTTCTGAATTAAAGTGGTCCGAAGAAGATTGGAAGATATTTTTGGAAGATAACGGCTTACTATAACTAAAATTGTGAAAAATAAGTAAGATTTGAAAATATTATCGAAAAGTAAGCAGATGACTTTGTGGTAACTTATTTAGGTTTAAAAGATACAACCTTAACCTCTTTAGGATTCGATACAACCTCTTTTACAGGTGTTCCAACCCATCCCGTAACTTTATTGAGAATACCCTCAATCCTTGAAGGTTTAACTTCGTATCTTATGCTACCCTCTTCCTTGGATCTAACTACATTTAAAGAATCTATTTTTATGTAAAATATTTATAATTGCCTTATGGGTCTCCGCAAAGTGAGGGGGGTAGTTACCCTTTGGGTAGCGCTTGAAATCTTGTGTATTCATCAGTGTGTGAAACTTTAGCACCGTTCTAGTTGATCTTAGAAGAAATACTTCGAGAAATGTGGGAAATCCAGACATAAGAGGAATGAGATTTTTATTTAGTAGAACAATAAAAGTAGTTTGTTTGACCCCTCCATTCTCAATCTTTCTTACTAACCATTTATGTGCTAATTCATATAGGTTAGGTAAGGAGATGCCCTTTAGTATAATTTTTAGTATATGCTCTGTTGAAAATAATTGAATTAGGTAAGGGGTGTAAGGGAAGTAAGGTTGAGGTTAGGAATAAAGAATCTCCATATAGGCTACAGGTATGAGGTGAGATTCAACGAACTTGGAGTAGGG
>QMZE01000075.1 GCA_003663025.1 Archaeoglobales archaeon | reverse complement strand
TTCAAGCAGAGAGTGAAAAATCTTCTTTTGCTCAATTACTGCTAAAAATCCTGTTAGATGTTGGAATCTATTCTGTCTGTTCATGTGGTACTATAATCATTTGAGGAGGTTATGTTAACATGTTCTGTCCACATAATCGAAAAAGATAAATTTAGGGGAGTTTTTTAGGTAATAATATGATAAAGGTGAGGAAATAGTAAAGGAGGTAAGAGTGTTTGAGAGGAATAAGGTTCCGCTGGAAATCAAGATAATCTGGTTTCTAAATCGGCAGTTCGCAAGTGGATAAAGAAGTTTGAAGAGAAGATACGATTAGAACTGAGAAGAAGGAATCTGATTGCGATAGACTGTTGTTAAAGCTAACAGAAAGAAATACTATGTTTTTTCAGCTGTGGATATGGAGTTAATTCTCATGTCTATACAACAAGAAATTACATGCTAAGTCCTTCGTAAAACAATAAATTACTATGAAAACAAGCCTAAATTCGTTGTGGATAAAGCTTCATGGCTAAGAATTGCTTTAAAATGTCTTAGACTATATTTTGAATACTTTCAGTATGCGTAGCTTAGTTGAGTTCATCTTCTCCTCTTTTAAACATCGTGTTAAATTATTCTCTTGCTCAATCACTACCCATTAGAAATTGGATCCTCTTCTGCAATCATGTTTTACTACAACCACTTGTGGTGTTAACATGTCTAGAAGTAGTAGTAATACTCTCCTTTAGCCTTTTGCTCCCTATCCAACCTTGAACCTAACTTATTAACACGTGGTCTCTTCGTCTCTTCATCCCTTCTAAACGTAATACCCAAACCAGCTAAAAACGTGTTCATACCTTCTCTCATCCCCATTGATTTCCTTGCAATACCTCTCTTCCCTGGCACCCCTTGGAAGACCATCAGCCTATCGCTTATCATGTCGATTAGGTATATGTCGTGATCTACAACGAGCACACTCTTCGAAAAGTTAAGTGCAAACCTCCTTATGATCCTTGCAACTTCCATCCTCTGTTCTACATCCAAATGGGCTGAAGGCTCATCCAAAAGATAGAGATCAGCCTCTCTAAGTAAGCACGCAACGATGGCTACCCTCTGAAGTTCACCACCACTCAGCTCATCCAGATTTCTATCCATTAACTTGTCCAAGCCCAAAGGCTTTATAAACTCGGTTTTGTAATACGATGAATCCACCATTGGATTTATCTTTTTCAAAAACATACCTACGGATAAGCTAACATCCGCTTTGACGTATTGCGGTTTGTAAGAAACTTTTAGCTTCAAATCCACCTTCTTCTCGTCATCTTGCAAAACTCCAGCCAGTATCTTAACAAAAGTAGATTTACCAGTTGCGTTCTGCCCCACAACACCCAAAACTTCCTCACATCTTACATCTCCAGCCTCTACCTCAAGCCTAAATCCGTTAAGAGTTTTTGTGAAATGCGGATATTTGGCAAGAACTTTCTCACTTACATCCTGCCTTGGCTGGAATATCTCAAATTCTATTGGCTTTTCCCTGATCCTGACGTTTTCCTCAACTAAATAACCCCTCAAATACTGGTTTATGCCAACCCTTGCACCCTTTGCAGGAGTTATAACTCCGTACACTCCAGCCTCACCGTAACTTATGTGAACGAAATCTGCAAGCATGTCCAATATGGCTAAATCGTGTTCCACTATTAAAACTGGCTTCTTCTCAGCCTTTTCCTTTATCACCTTAGCGGTGTTTATACGCTGGTTTATGTCCAAGTAGGATGTAATCTCATCTAAAAAGTAAAAATCAGCATCCTTCATCAAACAGCCAGCAATTGCCAACCTTTGCAGTTCACCACCGCTCAAATCTTTTACATTTCTGTTGAGACAGTTCCTCAAGTTGAGTTTTTCAACCATCTCGTTTATAATTCCAAGTTCATCGACTCTTTCAAGCAAATCCCTTGCTTTGCCTTTGTAAACCTTGGGAATTGCTTCGATGTATTGGGGCTTAACGCTCGTCTTAATCTTACCCTCCGCCAAATCCTTCATGTAGTTTAAAAGCTCTGTCCCAGCAAATCGCTCGAAAATCTCATCCCAACTTAGTTCATCAATCCTACCGAGATTTGGCTTCAACTGACCAGTAAGGATTTTTACAGCGGTGGTTTTACCTGTTCCATTAGGGCCGAGAAGACCTACTACATAGCCTTTTCTTGGAATTGGTAGGTTGTAGAGGACAAAGCCGTTTTTACCGTATCTGTGGACTTCTTTACCTTCAAATTCATGAGGTAAGCCTACAATTGAGATTGCCTTAAACGGACACTTCTTAACACATATACCACAACCTACGCACAGCTCCTCCGATATTTCGGCTTTTTCCTTGACAATCACAGTATCCTCCGCACCAGTCCTGACTTTTGGACAGTACTTAACGCATTCCTGTGCACACTTCTTCGGTTGGCATCTATCCTTATCCACTACTGCAATTCTGATCTTTGACATCTCAAGGAAATTCACATTTGCAATATAAATTTAAGCTATCGAACTTTGTCATTTTTAATAATCTATTTGTTAATGTAATGCTATTTAAATTAAATAATTCATGTTCTTTATATCGATGTTATTTAAGGAGCCTTTCAAGCTTTTTACTGCATCGATAAACTTCAGAATCTCTAGAACTATCAATTCCTTCACTCTATGAATTTCAATTCCAATTATTTTCCCTTTTTCATTGTATTCGACTCAAATGTCATAATCGAAATGTAGAGGATGTTTACTTCTGGATTAAACTTAACCTTCATACACCTTTGCACTCACAATATAAATTTAAGCTATTGATCTTAATTTGCTATATAACTGCACTTTTAAATGTGAAAATCAGTTAAATAGCATGTTTAAAATTTATTTATAAAATTTATATCTAATATAATTAATTTAAATTTTTAATATATTTTAATTCTTTTCATAGTTCTACTACTCAGATCAAGTATCAACAAAAAATATTTAAATTGTTCCTTTCTAATCTTACATATATGACAAGACCGATAGGTGTTACTATATTATCCATACTAAATATACTTGGTGGGATATTACTTATGGTGGTAGGTGTGTATATTCTGAATGCTCGGTCCATTTATTATTCTTGAGATGACAAGCAAAGGAGAAATACCGACCTTGTTCACCCTATGGAGCTTGAAAATTCTTAATATGCTTGCAGTGGGTTTCATAATATTTGGAATAATAGCTTTAATTGTCTCTTATGGACTCTTAAAGGGATATAGCTGGGCTTGGTGGTGTGAAATAATACTTTGTGTTATAGGAATTGTGTATGGGCTATTTACATTCCTAAAAGCTTGATTGGTATCACTATAAATGGAATTGTAATACTTTATCTCACAAGACCTCATATAAGAGAGTTCTTTGAAATCTAAGTGAATTCAAGTATATGTTCATAATTATGATAAAGTAAAGCATTGCGGAGATAATGGTAAGGAATTTAGGACAGAATCCAAAACCAGTTGAAATTATATTAACTAAAATCTGCTCTGTTGAAAATTCGATAATTATCCGATATTAGATTCCAGTAAATCAACCAAAAGTCGTTTGTCATTTATATACTCTGACAAGGTTTGTGACTAATTTTCAACAGAGCAACTAAAATCCACTAAAATCCTAAAAGATTTTAAAATTTTTTAAGCATTTAACAGAAAAGTCCAAGCTATATACCATCCAGCAAATGCCATAAATCCAATTCCAATCCAATCTTTCCCCTCAACCTCCACACCAAACCTGGGAATCAGAAACTTGTTTATGTAAATCAGAAACACTAAAATTATAATGCCCAAAGGATCCCTCTTTCTCACATCACCGGTAACAAAAAACGAGATTATCCCAGCTACAACACCAAACAAGAGTGGGACAAGAGTCTTTATCAAACCTTCTCTCTCCATCTCCATCACCTAAACGATGGTCTCTGAGATAGCAACATGGGCAAAGGCAATGGCTTAAACGGTTTACCCTCACACTCCTTGACAATCCTTTCAGCCAACTCATCCAAACTCATCCTAACCTTCTTCTGCTGTTTAAGCGTTGATTCAGCTCTAACAGTTACTGTCAAAAATCCACCCTTCACCTCCTCCTCACCCATCACAGCTATATAAGGAATCCACTCTCTCGAAGCATCCCTAACCTTCTTTCCTAAGGTCTCGTCCCTATCATCAACATCCACCCTGATCTTACGTCCCTTCAAATCCTCAGCAACCTCAATAACCCTATCCAGATACCTCTCAGAGACTGGAATTATCCTAACCTGAGTTGGAGAAAGCCAGACTGGAAACATTGGCAAAATTCCCTTCTCAGCTTGCATGTATGCCTTTTCAAGTAAAGCATACATACACCTCTCTATTGCACCACTTAGAGAGCAGTGCAAAATCAAAGGTCTCTTCTTCTCACCTTTTTCGTCAACGTAACTTATGTCGTATCTCTCAGCATTCTCAACATCTATTTGAACAGTTGAAAGTGCTGAAGCCTTATCCAATGCATCTACGAAGTTAAACTCAAACTTCAATACAAAGTAGAAGAATCTCTGATCCCACATCTCAATCAAAATAGGCTTATCCAAAATCCTAGCAAGTGAATGGATGAAATCCCTATGCTCCTTATAGAATTCTCTTGTAACCCTAATCGCAACTTCATAATCATCTGGATTCAATCCAATTTCACTTAAAACCTCCACAGCAAGCTTGAACTGATTTAAGAACTCTTGCTTAGCCTGCTCAATATCCCTAACTATTGTGTGCATATCTGGCATTGTAAAAGCCCTTAGCCTCCTCAAACCAACCAACTCACCTCTCTGCTCCTTTCTGAAGGAATATCGAGTGAGTTCATAAATCTTAAGTGGCAAATTTTTGTATGTTATCACCGAATCGTGAGCAATCAGAAATTGTCCAAAGCAAGCAGCAAACCTCAAAAAGAAATCTCTCTTATCCCCCTTTATAATATACTGCCTTGCTGGAAATCTCTCCAAATACCTCCTGAGTGTTGAATGATTCCTGTCATACATTATTGGGGTTTCAACCTCCATCGCACCATACTCCAAACACTTTAGAGTTACAAATTCCTCAAGCAAACTCTTAATCAACCTACCCTTTGGATAATACCTCAAATGACCAGAATCTGAAGCTGGCTCATAATCAGCAATTTCAAGTCTCCTCATAAGTTCCACATGTGGTGGAACCCTATCAACAGCTCTCCTCTTCTCCATCTCGTATCTCACAAACTTCACAAGTTTCTCGTATCCAGTGAAGTCAAAAGAATCAACATCTACAAGTTCTCCTTTAGGTGTTAAAATAAACCAGTAACTAACAACCTCCTCCTCAACCTTCAAAGCCTGAGTAACATCACTCTCCTCAACCACAATCGAACGGGAAAGCTCACTCAACGGATGACCCTTGCAAGAAATCTTAAACGACTTATACCATCCAAACGGTGCTCTTTGAACATAAAAATTATTCTTAAGTTTTTTCTCAATTTCTTTAAGGATTAAAACTGCTGTATCTGGATCTGCAAGGTTTGAAGAGAGGTGAGCGTAGGGATAAACTACAATCTTGTCAACATTGAGCTTTCTTGCGACATCTTCAATCTCCTCAACAGCCCTATCAACAACCTCACTATCACCTCTCTCAACGGAAATGAATGAAACTAAGCATTCGTCAACCCTAATCCGATTGACATCACAATCTTCAGCAAACTTCGTCCTCTCCTTAGGCTCATATTCGATGTAGTCTGAATGGATGAGAAGTATCTTCATATCCAGCCAAAATCGAGACAGTTTAAATTATTTTCTTAAGCCTC
>QMZE01000074.1 GCA_003663025.1 Archaeoglobales archaeon | reverse complement strand
CTTCTTCCCAGTCTTCTTTGGTCCCATTTTGTTGCTGTACCTCGGCAGTACTCTCTGACATATCTCATATTTCCTCGCCACTATTTCTCTCTTCGTTACCACTCTACATCCTTGTCATTAGTTAGCATAAACTTTTTCAACTGAGCATAATCAAAAAAATTTTTATTTGTTTTTCTCCTTTTAAGGTCATGCGATCCAAGTGTTTGCTGATAGTTGTGTTTTTATTTCTTATGACAACAGCATCTGCCTACCCAACGTTGCTTGAAAATTATGAAAGACCAAAAGTTGTGCATACAAGCACCTTAGATCTGAAATCTTTACCAAATAAGGCATAGATACTTTTAGCCATAGATCCAAACGAGTCCGAAGCGTATATGGACATAAAAGAGGTTTGGGTTATGAGTGACGGTGAGAATATTTACTTCAAAATAATCTTCTATGAACCTTGGATCGGAGACCCGCATGACGATATAGATGTTGGCATACTTATCGACTCAGATAGGGATGCTAATACTGGTATGAACGACAGCACGTCATGGTATCCGTGTGGTGTCAATGGAATAGGGGCAGATTATCTGGCAATTATAGGAGTTGAAGGAGACTTATTGTGGAGGTGGAACAGTAGTAATCTAATATGGGAAAATTATGCACAATTTACATACCTTGATTTAAAAAATGATACAAACCAGTTCGTTGTTGGCATAAGTCTTTCAGACATTGGCAACCCAAAAACAATGAACATAGTTATAGTAAATGTAGACTATGCTGGAAATCTTTACTGGGATTACGTTCCAGATTGTGGTGAAGGTTATCTGACATATTCACCACAAAAAGTTAAAGTGCCAGTACTAAATCCCTTGGGCTTAACAATTCTGACGATTTCGATTGTGTCCATAGCGATATTAAGGTTAAAAACCAACTAAACCAAAAAAACTTTTATTTTTTCTTTTGTAATAACAATTTCAACAATGCTAAAGAATTAAACCCCTCCTAAGTTCTCTACACTTCCTCTCAATCTCATCTCCAGCATACCTTCCAAACTTCTCAATCAACTTGACTATCGCACTCCCGACAACAACACCATCCGCTCCAGCATTTAAAATATCTTTCACATGTTCAGATTTTGAAATTCCAAAACCAACAGCCAAAGGATTCCTACAAATCGACCTAGCCCTACTCACAAGATCAAAAGCCAAACTCGAAATCTCATCCCTCTCTCCAGTCGTTCCATAGAGAGATACAAGATAGACAAATCCCGTGCTAACTTCATCTATGACCCTCAACCTTTCGTTTGATGTGTTTGGTGAAGCAAGAAAGACAGTCTTCATGTCGTATTTGCAGCACACATCCAAGTATTCATCAGACTCCTCAACAGGGAGGTCAACAATCAGCATACCGTCAACACCACAACCTCTCGCATTTCCAACAAAACTCTCAACTCCCCTGACGTATATCGGATTGTAGTAAGACATGAGAACAATTGGAACATCAAACTCACTCTTAAATTCTCTAACAACATTTAGAACATCCATAACCTTCGTTCCAGACTTCAAGGCTCTGTAATGTGATTTCTCAATAGTCTTACCATCAGCCATTGGATCGCTGAATGGAATTCCAAGCTCAATTAGATCACTGTATTTAGCCAGAATCCTTAGAAATTCCAAGGTTGAAGGTATGTCGGGATCTCCAGCTGTTATGTAAGTTATGAGTGCAGGTTTTCTGATCACAAACTCACCTCCCTCATGACAATCTCCAAATCCTTGTCGCCTCTTCCAGACAGATTCACAACAACAGTACCATCTCCCATCTCCCTTGCAATCTCAATTGCATAAGCTAAAGCATGTGCAGATTCCAAGGCTGGTAAAATCCCCTCAGTTCTCGAAAGCTCCAAGAAAGCATTGAGAGCTTGATCATCCGTAACTGTAACATACCTAACCCTTCCAATATCTCTCAACCAAGCATGCTCAGGACCAACTCCAGGATAATCCAAACCTGGTGCTATGCTGTGAGTGTCGAGAATCTGCCCATCTTCATCCTGGATGAAGTAGCTTAGCATTCCATGTAAGACACCCTTCTTACCAGCACAGAGGGATGCTGAGTGCATACCCGTATCTACACCCCTCCCTCCAGCCTCAACACCCACAAGCTTAACTTTATCCTCCAAGAAGGGGTGGAATATTCCAATTGCATTGCTACCACCACCAACACATGCAACGATAACATCTGGCAATACACCTTCAATTTCAAGTATCTGTCTCTTCGTTTCCATGCCAATCACAGATTGAAAGTCCCTAACGATTGTTGGATAAGGATGAGGTCCAACTACAGAACCAATTAAATAGTGTGTGTTTTCAAAGCTTGAAACCCAATCCCTCAGAGCTTCGTTTATTGCATCCTTCAAAGTCCTAGTCCCACTCTTAACTGGTATAACGTTTGCACCAAGTATCTTCATCCTAAAAACGTTCATCCTCTGCCTCTCAACATCCTCAGCACCCATGTAAACTTCAACCTTCAAACCCATCAAAGCTCCAGCTATTGCGGTTGCAACTCCATGCTGTCCCGCTCCAGTTTCGGCTATCAACCTCTCCTTCCCCATAAATTTTGCAAGGAGAGCCTGTCCAATTGTGTTGTTTATCTTATGGGCACCGCTGTGCAACAAATCTTCACGCTTGAGATAAATCTTTGCCCCACCAACCTTCTCAGTCAAGTTCCTTGCAAAGTATAGTGGAGTTGGTCTTCCAGCGTAGTTTTTGAGGTAGTAGTTCAGTTGGGATCTAAAATCTTCATCATCTTTGAGTTCCATGTAGGCTCTTTCAAGTTCCCTGAGTGGTTGAACCAAGGTTTCTGCAACGAACATCCCTCCATACTCACCAAACTTCATACCCTCACCTTAAATCCAAGCTTCCTCAAAACATTCAAAGCTCTCTCAAGGTGTTCATCCTTTACAAGTATCTTATCCGAATATAGGGATAGAATCAGTATTGGAACCTTCTCACCAGCCATTGCACTCGAAACCCTTGATATGAATCCAACGACATCAAGTGGAACGTTTATATCCAATGTTATCAATCTGTATCCAGTTTCACACTCTACAAATTTCTCAAGCTTCACCAACTCCCTCTCAGGCATCACAACCTCAAAGAAATCTCCCTTAACAACTGCAACGTAGTTGACGTTTGGTAAAGTTCTGAGCTTAACCACAGCAAATCTCTCTGGATGTATCTCAACACTCTCTCCAACGAACTCTATCAAACTCCATCACCCCTTCCAATTCTCCTTACAAATTCTGCAATCAGTTTTTCATCTTTTCTATAATTCCTCTCGACACCACTCGAAACGTCAACACCAAAAGGTTTTACAAATCTCACAATTCTATCAACGTTCTCTGGATTCAATCCACCAGCCAAGACAACATCGAATTTCTCCGCAACAATCCTACTAACCCTGTAATCGTGAGTCAAACCCGAACCCCTACCCGTATCGAGTAGAACCATGTCAACATCATACCTACAAATCCCATTCATCAACATGGCAGCATCTCTCTCAGGTTCAACACTCGTCCTTGGAACTAGGAAAGCCTTCATGACAAAGATACCAACATCCCTCAAACTTTCAACCACGCTAGGTTCAACGTTGGAATGGATCTGAACGTAACTTGCATTGGTTTTAGATACAACCTTCATCCAATCTTCAAATTTCTCAAGGGTTGAAACTAGGAAGACTGGAATGCTCGAACATTCGACAATCTCCCTAGCTAAATCTAAATCTACCCTCCTCCTCGATTCACATTCAACAACAACACCAGTAGCATCAGCATACCTCTCAACAATCTCAAGCTCCTCCAAATCCTTCACACCACATACCTTGACAAACATCATCTACACTTCTCCACAAAGTTCCCTATCATCCTCAATCCCTCCTCACGTGGAGTTAAAACGCTCTCTGGATGAAATTGGACACCCTCAATCCTCCCATCTCTACTCCTCAGCCCCATAACAACACCATCCTCACTTCTTGCTGTAACTTTGAAACCCCTAGGAACCCTCAAAACTGCCAAAGAATGATACCTCCCAACTTCAATTGGATTCTTGACACCTCTAAATATTCCCCTACCATCATGCTCAACAAAACTCGACTTCCCGTGAACTGGCTTAACCCTACCAACCAAGCCACCAAAGACGTGTGCTATTATCTGGTGACCCAAGCACACACCCAGTATTGGAACTTCTACCTCTAAAGCAACCTCTGGACTAACGCCAACATCCCTCCTACTTTCTGGAGATCCTGGACCTGGTGATATTATTATGCCATCTGGATCAATCTTCCTTATCTCTTTCAATTCCAAAGTATTTGGAACTACCTTAACTTCTGCAAACATGGATGCATATTCGGCCAGATTCCATACAAAAGAGTCTCTGTTGTCAATTAGTAGTATCATTCAACCACCTCCAACGCCTTCAATACTGCTGACATCTTCCTCTCAGTCTCAAGAAATTCCCTCTCAGGATTTGAATCTGCAACAATCCCAGCACCAGCCCTAACCCTGTAAACATCATCTATCTCAACCATCCTAATTGCAATCGCCATGTCTGCATAACCACAAACTGAGAAGTATCCAACACAACCCCCATAAACCCTACGTTTGGATCTTTCAAGCTCATCTATTATTTCCATAGCTCTCACCTTTGGTGCTCCAGTTAGAGTTCCTGCTGGAAAGCAAGCTTCAACTGCATCAAACATGTCAGAATCCAAAACTCCAACAACTTCACTCTCTATATGCTGAACATGACTGTATCTTAAAACCTCCATGAACATTGTAACCTTCACACTTCCAGCCTTACTTACCTTCCTGACATCGTTCCTTGCAAGATCCACCAACATGACATGCTCCGCCCTCTCCTTCTCATCGTTCAGAAGTCTCTCTGCAATTGCCCTATCTTCCTCCTCGTTTCTACCTCTTGGGGCTGTTCCAGCTATGGGATTGACCTTAATAACGTTCTTCTCAACGGAGCACATCGTTTCTGGAGATGCCCCTACTAAACTCTTCCCAAACTCCAAGCAGAACATGTATGGGCTTGGATTAATTTTCCTCAAGTTTCTGTAAATCTGAAAAGGTGAAAAATCTGTATCAACCTCATATTCCCTCGAAATGACGACCTGAAATACATCACCAGCATAGACGAACTCTTTGGCTTTCTCAACCATCTCCATAAAGGTTTCTTTATCCGCATCGCATCGAATCACATCGGAGTAACATTCCTCATCTTCAATCTTCGTTCTCTTAGCCTTTCTGACAATCCTTTCAGCCTCCTTAGCTGTTTCCTCATCTTTGTTGAGTGATACGAAGTAGAAGAGGTTTGAAATGTGGTCATAGACGAAGACGTTTGAGTAGTAGCCAAAGACTGAAGTCTCCTCTATCTCACCATCAATGTAGTTGTGGACTGCATCGTAAGCTATGTAACCCACAAATCCACCGTTGAACCTCTTTCCATCCACATTCTCCATTTCCAAACCTTTCAAAGCCTTAAAAGGATTAATTTCCTTGCTGATCAGCTTCCCATCCACCCTCGTTCCCTTCTCGTCAATCTCGATAATGAAATCTGGATTTGCTGAAACGAAAGTGTATCTTGCCTTCCTTTCATGTTTATCCGCAGATTCAAGTATGAAAGGGAAGTCTTCATCCCTTAAAACGTTGTATAGCTTGAGTGGGTTTACGTAGTCAAGCTTTTTGACGAACATATTATTAGAGATTAAGCACATTTTGTGTATTTAAACCTTTTCTTTAGGATTGTTCTTAAATATTAAGTTTAATCGACTGAACAAACAAAAAGCTTTAATAAATTTTTAGGCTTAGT
>QMZE01000073.1 GCA_003663025.1 Archaeoglobales archaeon | reverse complement strand
GCAATCTGTGATATAATCTCCAATTTCTTATATTCTAGAACTTCCTTCTTGGTTACTAGTAATTCCATACCCTTCATTCGGTCTTGATAGTTATATACTTTGCCTAACCAATAAGGAGATGAGTGGAAATAGTAGTAGAGGTCAAAGAGTTATGAAGAAGGGGAAAGAAAGAGTTGTTGGGTATGTATCCCGAAATATTAAAGAACTGATTAGGGAGGCTGTTCGTTCTGGAGAAGACTTGTGGTTGTTGAAACAGTCTTTGACAACTTCTTTAACAATGATTGAAGATAGAATAAGTACAAAGAAGGAAAGCTGGAGTTGATCGATCTTAAAGAACTTGAAGAAAAATACCTTCAGAGTTAAGGTGAGCAGGAAAGCTGAGAAATTCTTAGATAAGCTTTCAAGGAGGGATAGAGAACGAATTTTAAAAGCTTTGAGAACTCTTAGAGAAGATCCTTTCGCCCTTGATATAGAAAAGCTTGAAGAAACTGATTTTCACAGAGTAAGGGTTGGTAGGTATTTTCGAATCATTATCTACATCGATTGGGAAAATAAGACCATAGTCGTTCTTTAAAATCGATAAGCGAGAAAGAGTTTACGATAAAATCTGAAACATGAAAGTTGAAAAATCAACAAATCCCGTTTTCGTTTTTAGTGGACAACTATTTAGATATGGTCTTGATGTTTATCCTTTACAATAATTTATGCATGAGATTAGAACGTCTATTCGCGGAGAAATGAAGATATGAATGGATTTGAAAGAGATTGGTAAGAAGGTTATTGAAGGTTTAGCTTCTGCAGATTTTACTTCTGCTGAATGGACTTTAAAAGAGATTGTATTTATTGCTAAGAGCTTGAATAAAAAGAAAGAGTTCAAAGTTTACAAGAAGTTAGCTTGGAATAAAACACACACTTTAGATTAAGTACTCACGATAATCATCTTCTTTTACATAACGGAGACTGCTAAGGCATTATCCAAGTTTAAAAGTTCTTGATACCCAAAAATCCCAAGTGAATTACTCAAGGGGTTGGCTAAAGCAATAGATGATGAGATAAAAGCCAAGAGCGATTACGAGAAGGAGAAAGCTCAAGAGAAGGTTAAAAAGTCCTTCGTTAAGTTGTTTTACCTCCATGTGTGATAACCCTATCAGTTATAACAACATTAAACCGAAGAGATGCCAAGGTCAAAGATTGAAAAATCTTTGATTGTCAATAATTCACTTGACACTGAAAATGTAATAATTACGGTAGGAAGTCTTCTGGCTTTGGAATTTCAAGCTTCAATCCCTTCCTTCTCCTAACTTCCATTATGAAGTTATCGAGTAAAGCCTGAGGAACTGTCTCAAATCCCGCATGCTCAACACTCCACATAGCCTTACCTGCTGTTGCAGACCTTATGTCGTTTGCAAATCCAAACATCTCCTTAACTGGAGCCTTTGCAACAACAGTAACAAGGTCTCCTTCAGTCTTCATCTCAAGTATCTGACCCCTCCTCCCCTGAATCTCCCTGGTTACATTTCCAAGCATGTCCTGTGGAACAGTTATGAAGACCTTCTGATATGGTTCAAAGAGTGTTGGATTGGCTTGGAGCATGGCAGCGTATATTGCACCCTTTACAGCGGGAATGACTTGAGCTGGACCTCTGTGAACTGCATCCTCATGAAGCTTACAGTCAACGAGCTTAACCTTCAATCCCATGCAAGGTTCCCTTGCAAGAGGACCAGAACTCACTGCTTCTCTAAACCCCTGAACTATTAGATCCATTGTCTCATGCAGATACTGGATACCCTTCGTAACATCACAGAAAACGTTCCCCTCATGGTAGTCTTGAATTCCACTTGCCTCCTCCTTGCTCAACCCAGCTTCAACAAGCTTTCTCCTCAACTCCTTCTTGTCAACCTTCCTCAAATCTATGTTCTCCTCCCTAAAGAGCTGAATCACTTCGTAAGGTAAAGGCTCAACAACGATGTAGAACTTGTTGTGTCTGTTTGGTGACTTCCCCTCCACAACAGGTGAAACCTTAGTTACAGTCTCCCTAAACACGACTATTGGTGGAGAAGTTAGAACCTCAATTCCCTTCTCCCTCCTTATCTTCTCAACCTTAACCTCCAGATGTAACTCACCCATACCACTTATCAGATGCTCACCTGTCTCCTCGTTTAGTGTCACGTGCAATGTTGGATCCTCCTTTGCAAGTTGCCTCAGAACCTCTATAAGCTTTGGAAGATCTCTTGGATTCTTCGCCTCAATTGCCATCGTAACAACGGGCTCACTTATGTGCTTTATCGATTCGAAGGGTGTGAAGTCTTCAATCGTTGAGCATGTTGAACCAGCTGCAGCATCTCTAATTCCAACAACGGCAACTACATTTCCGGCTGGAACTTCTGGAAGCTCAACCCTTCTAGGTCCCATGAAAACTCCAACAGTCTGAACCCTGTTCTTCGTCTTCCTATCAACTACATAAAGCTCCATTCCAGGCTTCAGAGTCCCACTGTAAAGCCTACCAACAGCAACCTCTCCAGCGTGAGGATCTATCACGATCTTCGTTATCATCAAAGCTATTGGACCCTTTGGATCACATTTGACCATAGCCTGACCTTCAGAGCTATTTACATCCCCCTTCCATATAACCTCTATCCTCTCCTTTTGAGCTTCAATTGGGGAAGGTAGATGTCTTATTACCATGTCCAAGACAACCCTGTGGAGTGGAGATCTCTTTGATAACTCCCTCCAGTTATCCTCCTTGAGATAGTTGTAAACATCCTTGAAACTCACACCAGTCTCCTTCATCGATGGAACACTTACAGCCCACTTGTATAGAGCTGAACCAAATGCGACACTACCATCCTCAACCTTTATAATCCAATCCTTGTATTTTTCAGGCTTCATAGCCTTTATCAACTTGTTAACATCTGTTATAACCCTTATGAACCTCTCCTGCATCTGATCAGGTGTTAATTCAAGCTCTCTAATGAGTCTGTCAACCTTGTTTATGAAAAGAATTGGTTTGACATTCTCTCTCAAAGCCTGCCTTAAAACAGTTTCAGTCTGGGGCATCACGCCCTCAACAGCATCAACAACAACAATCACACCATCCACAGCCCTCATAGCCCTCGTCACATCTCCACCAAAGTCAACGTGTCCAGGTGTATCGATCAGATTTATGAGATACTCCTTCCCCCTATACTCGTGAACCATCGAGACGTTTGCAGCTTGAATTGTTATACCCCTCTCCTTCTCCTGCTCATCGAAATCAAGATACAACTGCTGTCCAGCAAGCTCCTCACTTATCATCCCAGCTCCAGCAAGTAGATTGTCTGAGAGTGTAGTTTTCCCGTGATCTATGTGTGCAACTATTCCCATGTTTCTTATTCTCTCAGGCATCCACATGAGCTCCTTTATCCTTTCAACCATCTTCTTAGCTCTCAAATCCATCACCTCGCAGACTTTGCAATCCTCTCTACCTCCTCCTTCTTGGATACCGCATAACTCTTTGGATCGTTCTTTGAGGCCAATATTATCTCCTCAGCCAAGCATTCAGCTATACTTTTGGGATTCTTGAATGCTCTCTGTCTTGCACCTTCACAGATGTTCCTCAAGGCAACATCCACACGTCTGAGTGATGATGTGTCAACGGACTTTGGAACAGCAATACCACCATACTTCAATCTAACAACCTCCTCTCTAGGTCCAGCGTTTGTTATTGCATCTACCAAAACCTGAATTGGATTCTTTCTAGTTTTTTTATGAACAATCTCAAAAGCCTCCCTAACTACATTGTATGCTAGCATCTTCTTCCCAGTATTCCTACCTTTCCTCATAACCTTGTTTATCAACCTCTCAACGATGAAAACATTCTGCTTTGCAAATGGAACATTTGCATGTCTTCCATGCGTGTGCGGGACGAACTTTGGATTTAGATGTATGTATTTTCTTAAGGCTGGATCCTTCACAGTCACATCGTCAACATTCCACCTTCCAAAGACCTTAAGCTCATCTCTTGTAAATCCATACTTCATAATATCACCTTATTGGTTTCTCCCTCCTGCCCATCACAAGCTCCTCAAGCGAAACATCATTCACCTTAACAACCTTGTATCTCACTCCTGGTATGTCTCCCATGGATCTACCCATCCTACCTCCAATGCCCTCAATTATGACCTCATCGTGCTCGTCTATGAAGTTTATTGCACCATCTCCTGGACAGAATGCAGTGACCTGCCTACCATTCTTTATCAGTTGAACTCTGACACACTTCCTTATCGCAGAGTTTGGTTGCCTGGCTTCGATTCCAACCTTCTCCAACACAATCCCCCTAGCCTGCGGTGCACCCTCCAGAGGATCTGCCTTCTCCTTCAATCCAAGTATCCTTCTAACAAATCTCTTGTCACTCCACCTGAACTTCTTCCTCCTTTCAATCATCTTCCTTGCAGCAAACAACCCGTAACCCATGATTATCACTCCCAAGGGGTTCCGATATTTAACCGTAACGTATCATGTGATGGGACGTATCCACTCAAGAAAACAATTAATTTAATTTTTTATATAATTATATCAACTATAAGAATTGTCAACAACATTTAGGAATAACTAATATATATAAAAAGATATATAAAGTAGAAAAGAATTTTTAGGAAATTTAACAGAAGGTGTAGGTTATATTTGAAAAATTATAGACTCCCTTTCAGGGGCAATAGATTACAGAAAACCTTTCCACGATATGGTAGTTTTTTGATGGAATTTATACAAAACGCAGATGATGCCGAAAGTAAATGTATTAAAATTGAAATTATTGAAGACTATATAAAAATATTTAATGATGGTAAATCTTTCTCAAAAGAAGATGTAGAAAGTATTTGTAAAGTTGGACGTTCTTCAAAAACTCCTAAAGATTATATAGGTTATTTAGGTGTTGGATTTAAGGCTATTTTTCTAATTTCAGATTGCCCTGAAATTCACTCGGGTAGTTATCACTTTAAGTTTGACAAAAATGCTTGGCAAATAATCCCAATTTGGATAGATAATCCAAATGTAGAACTGCCAAAAGATAAAACAACAGCATTCATAATGCCTAATTATATGTAAACTTCAAGAAGAAGTAAAGAAAGAACATTTAAGTAGTAGAATATTACTCTTCCTTAGAAATATAGAAAAATAGAAATAATAAATAGCATAGAAAATATTACAAGGAAATTAAGGAAATCTACGGAATCTGAAGAAACTAAACCTAAAGAAACTTTGGATTACGAGATCTATCAGATTCAAGAGTGTGAAAATGGTAGAAAGCATCAAGATCGTTGGCTAGTGTTTCGTTCAATTTGTAAAGTGCCTAATGATGTAAAAGAAGATCCAACGACTAAAGAATGGGAAAGAGATACAGTTGAAAAAAGAGAAATTGGATGAAAATGATAGACTTATGAAGGAACAAAGAGGTACAGCACATATAGGTGTTTTTAGCTTTTTACCGTTAAAAGAGGTTCTAAGTGGATTAAATTTTCTTATACAGGCTGACTTTTTGACAACTCCTGGAAGAAGTGAGCTTGCCCGAGAGTGCAAGTGGAACGAATGGCTTGCTAAAGAAATATATAATTTAATTATTAAAAAATGTATACCTATATTCTTAAAGCATGATAAATGGAAAAGAACTTTACTGAGATTTTATATTCAACGGAAGGAGGTCATGAACTATTTGAAGAATATATTAAGGAACTATTAAATAATTACCTTAAGAATAATGCTGTTTTAATAGCGCAAGATGGAACCATATCCAAAGCTGAAGAGTTAATAATGATGAGACTGTCAAGACAAGGGTTAAGGATACAATTAACCGATAATATATGGTAGGGTTTATAGGGGAATTAATTGAGGTAGCGAAGAGGGGTGAGGTATTTAGGAGGAACAAGAAAAGTTTAGAAGTTAAGATATTGGCCGGATTATTATAT
>QMZE01000072.1 GCA_003663025.1 Archaeoglobales archaeon | reverse complement strand
TTTCCTTTATCTTCTCAATTTTTTCTCTCATTCTTCATACTAAACTTCTTTCTCTTCAAGCAATTCAACCAATGCAGAAAGCATATCATCTAATAATTCAATTTCTTCTTTCAATTCTCTGATTTCTTTTTCTTTTGTCATTTTCACTCTTTCTTTCTAATGGAGCGAAGATGTCAATAATTTTTTATTTTTCATCTCACCAACAATAAGTTAACAGAACCGAAAAACGTAGCTAAAGAACCAAAAGATCATTCAATCCAAAACTCCCTTAACACTTACAAAATCATCACCAACAACTTCCTTAGCAGTTTTAAATGCCAATGCAAACGCTTTGAAGCAAGCTTCAACCTTGTGATGACTGTTGAAACCTTTAACTTGTATGTGAACGTTCATTCCCGAATTTCTACAGAGTGTGTCAAAGAAGTGAACGTAGTTCTCTTCAATATCACCCTCAATGACGAAGTATCCCCTACCACTCAAATCCAATCCACAGATTGCCAAGGCATCATCCATTGGGACTATCGAATTTCCAAATCTCACAATTCCCCTCTTGTCACCCAAAGCCCTTGAAATTGCACTTCCCAAAGCAATTGCAGTATCCTCAATCACGTGATGGATGTCATCTCCAAAAGCCCTAATCTTCAGCTTCACTGAAGAGTGCTTTGCAAACGTTTCAAGCATGTGTTTGAAAAATAAATCTTCAGTTTCAACCTCAAAACCTTGAGAATCCAAGTCAATCTCAACGTATATGTCAACCTCTCCAGTTTTTCTCCTAGCGAAAGCCTTCCTCAAAATCCTCATTCCTCCTCACCCAAGACATCCTCAAGCTTTAACTTTCCAGTGTATAGAGCTGAACCTATGACAACTCCTGCAGCACCACATCTCTTCACAGCCCTAACATCCTCAACGTTACTCACACCTCCAGCAACGTAAACAGGTAAACTTACACTCTCAACAACCTCAGCTATCCTATCAATATCTACACCAGAAACCAAACCCTCAACGTCAACGTTCGTGTAGAGTATTGAAACTTCGCAATCCTCATAAACCTTTGCAAGCTCTATTGGTGTAAGTTCAGTTTTTTTAATCCACCCCTCAACGACAACCCTCCCCATCCTCGAATCCACAGCTACCATAACCCTACCAGGATAGAGGTTTGCAAAATCCTTGACAGATTTGACATCCTTAACTGCCAAAGTCCCAATTATCACTCTATCCACCCCTCCATTCAACAGACTTTCAGCAACACTCAAATCCCTTATACCCCCACCAACCTGAACTTCAGCCAACCTTGAAATTTTAAGTATCGTTTCCTCATGAAACAACCTACCCTCAAATGCACCGTTCAAATCTATGATGTGCAAAACCCTAGCACCTCTCTCAACCCACATCCTTGCAACCTCCAAGGGATTTTCAATCTCAACAGTTACAAGATCCCTCCTACCCTGAACCAATCTCACAACCTTACCATCCTTGATATCAACAGCGGGTATAACCCTAAACACTGTAAATTTTAACATCGAAGCTTTTAACCTTTTTGAAGTATATCAAGTATCTCTGCCAACTTCGTTATGTCACTCCTCGAAACTATACCAACAAGCTTCTCACCTTCAACAACTGGAAGTCTCCCAATCCTCTTTTCAGTCATCAATCTAAGAGCTTCAAATACCTCTGTATCTGGAGTAACTACGACAATATCCCTACTCATGATATTTGAAACCAAATCTTCCTCCTTTGCATTTATGACATCCTTAAGTGTAACTATACCTATAACCTTACCATCCTCGACAACTGGATATCCAAGATGCTTGTGCTTTAGCATCAAACCAATAACATCTCCAACCTTCGTATCGGGTGTTACAAATATGGGATTTTGAGTCATGACATCTGCAATCTTATACTTCGCAAGCAAACCCTCGATTGTCACAGCCTTCTCCTCCTCAACAGCACCCATGTATATGAACAGAGCAATCAAAGCTAGCCATATGTTCCTGAACAATCCAAATATTCCCATGAATATTGCCAAAACCTTCCCAACATTTGCAGATATTTTTGTAGCCTTCACGTATCCATAATACTTTGACAGAACACTCCTCAAAATCCTACCACCATCCATTGGAAATGCTGGAATGAGGTTGAATATTGCAAGGACGAGGTTGAAGTATCCAAATAGGGTAAATAGTCTGTATGGTATTAACATGAGAGTTGAAAGTGCCAAGCTTGCCAATGGACCTGCGATGGCTATTGCAAACTCCTTCTTTGGTTCCTTTGGCAACTTCTCAATGACTGCAACACCTCCAAATATGAAGAGATCGATCTCCCTAACAACGACACCAAACCTCATTGCAACGAAGGAGTGTGAGACTTCATGTATCAGAACTGCCAAAAATATTGAAACCGCCATTACGAATGAGTAAATAATCCTCATTGGATTTTTTAGGTCTGAGAAACCAAATGGTGGATCGTTGACGTAGAAGACGTATATGAGTATTACGAGTATCACAGCAAGGCTCACGTGAACCTTCACATCGATCCCAAGTATCCTACAAATCCTAAATGAGTAAGCCATGTTAAAAGTGGTTACGTTTATATATAGACCTTTTCAGTTGAACCATGCACAGATGCAGAGATCTCAGTGTCCTTGAGTCCGAGTTTAGGAGGAAGATTTTACCAGTCAAACCTTTAATCGATAAGTTGAGGGTGCTTGAGAGGAGGGATGTTGCATTTGACATTGGAGCTGGAACTGGATACTTCACTGTTCACCTTGCAAACTTGTTTAGGAAGGTTTACGCCGTAGAGGTAAATCCAGAGGCTGTAAGGATTCTTTGCAGTAAGGGTTTGAGGAACGTTGGAATAATATTATCGGAGAGACCTCCAGAAGTTGATTTTGAAGTTGACTTCGTCCTATTTGCAGATTCTCTACATGAAATAGAAAACAAGGATTGTTATGCTGAATGGGTCAAGAGACATGCAAGGGCTTTTGCAGTTATAGACTGGAAACCAAACGAATGCAAAGATTTTGGACCACCTTTGAAGCACAGGATTGATGAAAAAGAAGTATTTAGGCTTTTTGATAACTTTAAGTTGGAGAGGGTGGAAGTTTACAAATGTCACTTCTTTATATTTGGAATTAAGGAATGAAAGCCTTAAAGAGTGCACTTGTGATGATTGGATACTTCTTCATTTCTATTTCGTTTGGAATAATAGCAATAATTGGTTTGGCAGTCTTTATGTCTGCTTTTTTGCAGGAGCATCACAGTTCATAGCACTTCAAATGCTAATGAACAATGCAAACGGATATACAATAATTCTAACGACCTTTTTCGTAAACTTGAGGCACATACTTATGGGCACATACCTTTCAAGGTTTTACAGAGGTGTTGTCAAGAGATTTCCTTTGGTATCACCGATGAGACCTTTGCCATAGCTGTCAAAAGGTTTGAAGAGGGTAAGGCTGACTGGTTATACAACCTAAAGCTAAACACACTCTGCTACATCTCATGGGTGTCGGGGACTGTTGTAGGTTTAATCTTTGGATATTTAATTCCGTTGAATCTTGTAGATGTTTTCTCGTTTTGCTTAGTTGCCCCATTCATATTCATAGCAACTGCAAGTGTTGAGAAGAGATTTGACGTTGTCGTGGCTGTCGTAGCGGGTGTTGTAGCAATTCTGCTGAGTTCTTTGCCAAAGGGTTGGAATATAGTTTTAGCATGCTTGGTTGGTTGTCTTGTTGGAGGTGTCTATGAGTGGAGGTTACGGTAGTGATAGTCGGTATGGCCATTGTAACGTTCTTACCACGTCTAATCCCAATGCTAAAACCCATAAATCCAAATCTAAAGTTCATGAGGTATATACCAATCTCCATATTCTCTGCGATAGTTTTTTCAGAAATTGTGACATCCAATTTAAAGGTTTTTGCTGGAATTTTGACATTTTTAGTTGCTTGGAGGAGCAGAAGTATGCTTCTCACAATTGCATTTGGTGTTATCGTGTTTTACCTATTGACTGTTTTATTTTAGCAGATTTAAAAGCTTAAGTATTGTGCAGTTGAAATTAATGGAAAAAGACAGAGTCAACAGATATCGTGAGAAGATAGAGTATATAATTGAAGCACTTGAACAGATTCCAGAAAAGCCTGAAAGACCAATTGAGATAAGTGGAACCTTTTACAACTTACACACATCTATAGAATCTGCTATGGATATAATTACCATGCTCCTCAGAGATTTGGGCTTAAGGGTTGAAGATGACTACTCAAACATTGAAAAGATTGTTGAGCTTAAGGTTATAGATGAGGAGTTGGGTGAGAAACTCAAGAATGGCTTGAGAAATTGGTTAGTTCACAGATACAACAGAGTTGACACTAAAATCGTGTTAGATTCTGTTGATGAGATAAAGGGAATACTCAGTTTATAGAAAGAGTTGAGGGTGTTTTAAATGAAATCACTGGAAGATATTAGAGAAGATTTAAGGTCTTTGTCAAAGTATGAGGTAGTCATGTTTGGCTCTTACGTTAGTGGGGAGTTTAGAGAAGGTTCAGATATAGACGTAGCGGTGATAACTCGTAAGAGGGATTTTAACGAGAACATCAGGATTTTAAAGAGTATATTGGGTAAGGTCAAGCCGATATACGATATCAGGATCTTTGAATTACTGCCCTTGAAGGTTAAGGCAAGTGTAATTGATAATTACATCGTAATTTTTGGAGATGAGCTTGAAATTTCAGAGTATTTCTATTACTGGCGTAAGTTCTGTGAAGATTTTAAGCACAGGCTTTATTACTGCAAAGATTATAGATAAAAGCTTGAAGCTGTTAAAAGGGGAAAGAGATGGCTTGAAATTGTAGATAATTGATTTTAAACACAAACCTTAAAAACATGAAGTCATAAATTTTTTGATATGCCAGATTACACATACATTGATGCTGATAAGGTGTATCTCAGAGAGTTATTTAATAATCGTTACTTCTTTGAAGTTCCAGAAATTCAAAGACCTTTTGTATGGAATAAGGAAAATTTTGAGCAACTGTTTGATGATATTTACGGTGCAATTTTGAATAACTTAGAGGATGGTAGATCAGTAGATAATTTAAACGATTGGACTCCTTATTTCTTAGGAACAATAGTCCTCCTAGCAAAAAAAGTTTTAGATGATGGTTCAGGAAACTATGCAATAATTGATGGTCAGCAGAGATTAGTTACTTTAATGATTTTAATCGGTGTTTTGAGAGATTTAATATATGATCAAACATTTAAGGATATACTACATAATTATATACGTTCCCCAGAAAATCCTGTAGAAGGCATACCAGCAGAGCCAAGAGTAAAGATAAGAGAGTCAGAAGCAGAATTTTTTGAAAGGTATGTATGGAAAGAATCCGAATCTACTAAGCAGTTGATAGAAGATCTTAGAAATTGATGAGAATACTTTATCGGAAACAAAAAGAAATATTGTAGAAGCTGTAAGAGTTTTCTTTGGGAAATTTGGGGGAATAATATCAATTTAGAACTTTTTGCAAGATATTTAATGACAAGAACATTTGTCGTAGTTGTAAGAACAAACTCGTCATCGTTGGCATTTAAACTCTTTATTACTGTGAATTCGAGAGGAACTCCACTAACCAACGCAGATATGCTAAAAAACTATAAATTTAGGAGCTATAACAAGTAGTATAGAAAAAAAGAGATACTGTGAAATTTGGGAAAACATTGAAAATTCACTTGTAGTAGATAATTTGGAGAGACTAATAACTATATAAGAGACATAAAGTTAAAAGAAAAGGCAAGAAAAACCATTTTTGAAGAGTTTGAGGAAAATGTATTTAAAAGAGAACCAGAATTTAAAGGAAAAGCATTTATCGACTATCTAAACAGGATAGCCAATATTTACAGGGAAAAAGTTCTAAATGGTAGCTTAAGTCAAACATTACAAGACGAAAAGGACATTCACTTCAAAAAT
>QMZE01000071.1 GCA_003663025.1 Archaeoglobales archaeon | reverse complement strand
GTACTGGGCTATTGGAGCAGCCCTTAGTCTATCTGTATATTATTTCTTCCTGCGGTGAGACATGAAGGTGGATATAATCGAAACCATAGCTTTCACAATGATCTATCTCTTTATGGTCGCAGTGATTGCTCTTCCATTTCTTATCCTAATCTATAATCGGTTCTTTTCCTGACGACAAGGTAAAATGTTATCGGATGCTGAGATTCTTGAGGAAATGAAGAAGGGAAACATAGTGATCGAACCATTCAGAGAAGAACAGCTTAATCCCAACAGTTATGACGTAAGGCTTGGTGAATACTACGCAGTCGAGTTCCCTTACTCACAAGTACTCGATCCTTACAATAAGTATCTCGTAGAAAAACATTGGAAAATTAGGAAGGCTACTGATCGCATAATCATTCGTCCTGGAGAGACCATCCTCGCTCATACTCAGGAAGTCATAGGAGGAAGGGGAAACATAGCGAGTAAGATGAATGCGAGAAGCTCACTTGGAAGACTCGGTATATCTGTATGCAAATGTGCTGGATTTGGGGATGTAGGTTTCATAAACAGATGGACTATGGAAATCACTAATCACTTACCCTCAACATCGGTAGTCCTTTACGTAGGAATGCGAGTTGCTCAAATCTCCTTCTTTAGGACAGGCATAGTCCTTCACGAGTACAAAGGCAAGTACGGTCAAGAAGAGTGGAAACCTGAAGATATGCTCCCTAAGATGTGGAAAGACTACGAACTTCAAGAGCACAAATATAAAGGATTAGTTAGGAGGTGATAATCATGCCGAGAGCAAAAGAAGAAGTGATGGGTTACGCTGACGACGTTTATCTGATGTGGCTGAAGAACCACATAGACTACATAAAGTCGATAGTTGAACACCTTGAAGGAATATATTCAGTATATCTCGAAATCAAAGAAGACGCCGATTCGGACTTCGGATGGATAGCATCCGATGAGTTCATAGAAGCAATGAACGAAATGAAGAAGTACCTCGATAAGATATTTGCAGACTTACTCCAACACCAAAAGACAATAATATCAGGTAAACTCCTATGGAACGAAATCAAAAATCAATACGAAAAAGAAAAGAAGAAAGCCGATAAGAAGAAAAAATCAAAACGAGAAGAAGTTGACCCGTCATTTCAATAGGAAATGAGAGCAAATAGAAAGGGAAATCGAAAAAGTAAAATAAGAAGTCGAAAGCGGTGGGATAAGAAAAGAATTAAAAGAAATCCCACCCGTGTTTTTAATTTTTAAGATTTCAACATGTCTTCTATTTCATCCGGATGTATCACGTAATCGTAAATGCTTTCTACGTTGGGTTCATAGATTCCTCCCCAGATATTGTGCCACGACAATCCGCTATCCTTACCTTGAAACGTCACACTCGATACTTGAACACATTCACCTCTTGCCAAATCAACAAGTGTGCTTCCTGATACCCAGCATGTTCCAGAATCTCCAAGAGGATACGGATTTTCCCATGAGGGTAAACAACAAGGTTGAGTAAGGGTATATTCCTTATTATAATATTCGTGAGCTCTGTATACACTTGTACCTATCACGTAATCAAGATTTGTATTTATTATAGGAATAGTTCCCCAAGCTCCTCTTCCAAGATCTTTTATGTTTAAGTTTGAATCACGAGTTTCAGCATAAAGTTTATTTTCGTTGTAATAGAACCAAAACACTTCGGTCGTTCCGTCCTCAGATAGTCCTTTAGTCACTCCTTGTCTACGTATGGGACGTGGACCATTGAAACTATCTTCGGTGTATTCTCCTTTAATTGCACCATTGATATCCGAATACGCAACTATTTTTTCCCATTGGATAGTGCCTAACAAGGATCCGAATGATAAGTCATACCCACCTACTATTACTGTACCACTTTTAACGTCCCAGCAATAATACCAATTTTCGTAAGGAATGCTATCCACTACTTTTCCTTCCCATATCACATTTCCATCAAGATCGTACATTACGGGAAAAATTACGAGATTGAAAAACGGATCAAGATCGATATCGAACGTTAGGATTCTGTCGTTGTAAACTATGAACTCTCCATCAACAGTTGTGCATCCAGGATAGTGATAAGGAGTTGGTTGACTGTCTTTCCAATCCTCCTTCTCAAATCTTACTATTTGATTTTCAATTGAAGCCCAAACGTCCCCATTTCCATCGAGCCAGACGGGAGGATCAATATGCTTATGTCCAGATGTGTCATTGTTAGAATTCACAAATATGGGTCTGCAAAAGGGTCCTACTCCAAGCACCACAAACCCACTTCCTGATGCTGATATCCAAGGTTTGTACATTAAATCTGGAACTTCTTCTGTTCTCCCATGAATATATATATCCCCGTTATATTCGACTTTAAATTTATGAAGAGCTGGAAGATTAGATCCTTGAACACGAACTCGAGATTTTGTGTTTTCTATTATCACTCGAGTACCCGTTAGATTCATGTTACGATTTCTCCTAAAAGGTAATCCATTAAGGGTTGTCTATTAGGCGATAGACTTTTCCAAGATTTAGATCGAGCAAGACCCGGATCTCCCCTCAGTGGGTAAACTTGTGTTTCTCTTGTGTAAAATTCCTGAGTATACATATCCCACACTTGAAGGGTTTCACTTCCCCACCCGAAGACCCAAGTTGAATAATCTCCCATCGGGAATAACTGGGACCAAGATTGAGAACCATGTCCTATCGAAGCTCGTACAGAATGACTATAATCACTGAATTTAGTCCAAATATGACCAAAGCTTGCTTTACCGTCTTTAGTGCTTAATATAAGAATGTCATAAAGGACGCTTTCACTAATATTCCACGCCTCTTCTGACGACACAGATTTTACATCCACCAATTGAAGACTCTTATTGATCACATTATACACATTTATACTGCCATTAGAGGTGAGAACCCAGTATCTTCCATACACGTCTATTGCTACGCCTTTGATTTCCTCAGTTACATATTTAGTGCTTGTCACATTCCCTTCATGGTCTCCAATGGCTTGGTCTATATCTATTAAGGAAATTTGATGTGAATCGATTGCTATTATGCACCGTCTCTTTCCGTCAAAATACATCTCATTTGGTGTAGTCATAGAGACACTGAAGTAAGGCGCATAATTCTTCCATACTCGAATCCCGGAATCGCTTGCGAGGGCTATATAAAGGTTTTCATCTTCAAACATTGTAAATATATCTCGATTTCTGTCTGTGATACACGAAAATTTTTGTAAATCATAATTCGGTGGAGAGCGTATTTCGAGATCCCCATCAGGATTAACGGTGTAAACCCTCCCTCCAGAATCAACATAATAATATCTTCCAGAATGTTGATCCTCCTCATCTTGAGGAAACTCTCGTGAATATTTAAGGTTTGAAACGTACAGTCTATACGCACTATCTTTATACAAGAAAGGAAAGTTATATAAGGAATAGTTCGTGTGAATATGAATGTCTTCTTCCATTTCGTAAATGATTTCTGACGCTGTTTGCGTCTTTATCCCAATCAATCTATCCTTTGTATGAATAAGTTGCACTCCTTCTCCTCTTTTTATCATTGCTCTATTCCATCCGGTCCAAATAAATAATAGTATATTGCCTTAGTAAATGGTTTCCAATTCCTTTCCCAAATTAAATGTGTTACTAATCCTCCATCTCCATTAATTCCGAGACTGAAGTTAGCAGCCGACGTTCGTTCGGGAGCAAATTCTCCCGCCCACTGAATTGCCTGAGAGCGAGAGTCATAAAATCCAAGGGGACAACGGTCAAAAGTGCGAGCACTGTACCAACAAGAAGAGTCACCTAAAATTTGAGAAGCTGTGATAGTACGAGCAATGAGAAAGGAATGTTGTCCTCCCAAAGGTTTCACATTACTACAATAAGTTGGACAGTCTTTCCAGTATGTGTCGTACGTGTAGCAATAATAATCACAATCTGTGCTTGTTCCACCCAAGCAAGTTCTGTAATTCGTTTTGGCTAAGAACAAAAGAGGAGCGCCTGAAGGATTACATCCTCCAACGGCGATATCACCGTTAGCATTAGTAGAAATACTTGTGGCTCCACCATATCTCTTACCGAGCGGGAAGGAGTGTTCTTCTCCCAATCCGTATATCGTTTTTTCGTTTATAATACTGAGTTCATCTTTGTGAACTATCTTAATTCTGGTGGGACAGGGATTTGTTCCGGACGGGTATGGACATTTATATATTGTGTACTGGTGATACGGATCCTGCCCTTCTTTATAATACTTCCAATGACTGACTCCTTTAAAACACTCTGGGAAATAATAACCTTGCCACGAGTGAGAACTGTAATCATAACATCTTAAATGAGATACAGATAAGAACCAATAATTGCCGTCTTTATCTTTAGTAACATCAGGACTTTCTCCCCACAGCGGGATCATCGCAATCATAGAGCCATCAGTTCCATCGAGGAACTTAGCCATCATCCCCCCAGCAATCACTAACAAGTTCTTTTTTCCGTCATAATAAAAGTTAGATACTCCTCCTACGTTTCTGCTCCATTTAAACTCAAAAGTCTTTCGATCGTATGCAAATATACTCGTACCATTGGAGAGATAGAATAAATCGTTTCCAAGCACAAGCCGAAAACAACGACCAACGTTTCCAAACTCCTTCAATTCTCCCTTCGTATAACCCCAAGACGAAAAGGGGTATAGAAAGACGCCCCACCTTCCTCCAATCCAAATCGTTCCTTCTTCGTCTAACCACACATCTTTGCTATCGGATCCAAACCAAAAGTCGTTGCTAACATATCGGAATACTCGTCCCCATCCTACTATAGCTTCTGTCGTTAGCATGGTATATCCAGGATAGGGAGTGTGAGTAGAAACTACTGAAGCGATCCAAGGATAAGCGGAATAAGGAACATTGTCGTCTTGATGAACATTACCGTTAGCTTCCCTTTTCCCCTTAATTATTGTGCTTTCCACCGTAGTTTCATCTGCAACAATTCGACTTCCTGTGTTATAGAAAAGAACGTTACTACCTATCTTCATAACAACGGTATCCCTTTTACTATCTGTCCAGTTCTATAAATCTTTACGTCAACCGTTTGTTCTTCTGCGTTATAATTCACTATCTCTCCTATTTCTATCCAAGGAATCTCCCCTAACATTGGTGGTCTTGGATTTGAAGGACAAGGATGCCCTGGAAGTATGGGACCCTTCTCAATTTTCTTTGCTTCTCTGTGCATTATATTTTCAATTTCGTTTAACTTAGGACTTCCAGGATGAATAAGATCTGTATCTCGGCACTCGAGAGTGGTAATGAGTTTTCCACCCGTTTGTTCTCCCATTTCGTAAATAATTTTCATGATTCTATAATATCCGTCTTCATCCGAAGAGGGAGGAAGACCTCTAATCCCTTCAAAATTTATGTACATTCCAGTGTGGATAGGAAGAGGAACAGTTCCTGATCCTTCTCTGTGCACTGTTTTCTTTGTAAGAACAAAATCGAGGAAACGAGCTTCAAAAGTTACATCAGGAAGTCGAAGTTCCTCAAGCCTTTTTTCAGCAAACTGTTGTAAATCTGAGAGATCATCTATATCCACGTTAGATATAGCTATATACTCTTCAACTGGTTTAGCATTGTTCTCTCGTTGTTCAACCGTAACGACTGGGAAATCTTGACAGGTTACTGCCAATCTATTTATTTTTGTATCTTCTGCGCTTTGTTCTTCTCTTGTCTTTACACTTATTAGTTTACTCTTAAAGTTCCCATCCTCTGGATCATCATTAATTTCTAATACGAAACTACGTGCAAGTGGATTTGGAACCCTGTCCCAATATCTGTATCCGTAAAGTTGAGAAGGGTATTCATAACAGTCGCCGCGATGACAGAGAGTGCGTCCCTCTCCCCATGTATCCAACATTAAATCATTTTCACACGTATCTCTCGAAATGAAAACCACTAATCTTCTTCCTAAATCAGTTTTGGAGGGATATTTAGAAGAAGGAGCGTCGTAATCCCAATACAT
>QMZE01000070.1 GCA_003663025.1 Archaeoglobales archaeon | reverse complement strand
TAACTCGTTTCACTCTATGTCGCTATAATTCTCTCCTTAGCCTTACCGTTTCACCTATTTCTATAACCTTATCTCTCCTTTTTCTCCATTACTATTGGTAACATCTCAAACTTCTTTATCTGTTTACTGCTGATTTTAAACCTCACCAACGATGTTTGTCGCTATCCCAATATTTTCTAAGTATTCCTCTAATTTTTAGCTCCTTCACTACCTTCATCTCTAGCATTCTCCTCCCTATATCCTCACACAATCTTCGTCAATTATGTGGACAAAACCAGGATAGACCACCAAAAACTTTTAACCTCTCAAAAGACTTCCCTTATGATTAAAGCAATTTATAGCAAGATGTGTCAAATCTGTGGTGAGGATCTCGATACTGAGGAGGCTGTTGTAGGAATCTGTAAGAGGAGAAATGAGGTGTTATGTAGATTTCGTGAGGATTACATCGTTGATGAATTCATGGAATTTTTTAAAGTCATCGTTGGTGAGCCTAGGGCCATTCAGAGGTTTTGGGCTAGGAGGATATTGAGGGGGGAGAGCTTTGCAGCGGTTGCACCAACTGGAATTGGAAAGACTACGTTTGGATTGTCCATAGCTCTGTTTCTAGCCTTAAAAGAAAAAAAAAGTTATGTAATACTTCCAACTACAATCTTGGTTAAACAATCAGTTGAAGTTATAAAGAGATTCTGTGAAAGATTGAATTTGGATTTTAGCTTGAACGAAAGAGGAGATTTAATTATTTTATACTTTCATGGGAATTTAAAGAAGGATGAGAGGGAGAGGTTCTTCAAGCTACTTGATGAGGGTGCATTCAGGATACTCGTAACGACATCCCAATTCTTAACCAGATACTTCCCAAGCATCAAACAAAATTTCAACTTCATATTTGTCGATGATGTCGATTCTGTTCTGAAGGCATCCAAGAACGTTGATAGGATACTTCAGCTCTTGGGATTTCAATACAATTCAAATGAAAGGAGGTGGAAGGGAAAAGCTACTGGATGTCTGATGGTTTCAACTGCAACAGCTAAGAAGGGACAGAAGGCCAGACTGTTTAGAGAACTTTTGAACTTCGATGTAGGAACATCAACTCACGCTGTCAGAAACATCGATGATGTAGCAATAAACGATGAGAGTTTGGATCTTTTGTGTGAGATATTGAGGAAGATGGGGAAGGGGGGAATAATATACGCTAGAAATACTGATGAGGCAGAGATGCTCCTTGAAACACTCAAGAGTGAGTTTAAGGTTGGTTTGGTCACTGCAGGTAAGAGGAGGGACTTTGAGCTTTTTGAGAGGGGTGAGATTGACTACCTCATTGGAACTGCATATTACTATGGAACACTCGTTAGAGGTTTGGATCTTCCAGAGAGAATAAGGTTCTGTGTCTTCTATGGATCTCCAGTTTTTAGGGTTAGGGTTGAGGATGTTGAGAGTGCAACTGTTGGAGTTATAAAGACTCTTGCGATGATATTTAGATCTTATGAGGATGTGAAGAGGTTCATACCATATTTGACCGTTATAGAAAGGAGACCAAAGCTTTTGAATGAACTTAGATCTATTCTCAAGAGTTTGATGGAACATGGGAATGTGAGAGAGAGGGATGTGGTTGTTAGGAAGGGTGAGATAATATTTCCAGATGTTAGAACATACATTCAAGGCTCTGGAAGAACTTCAAGACTCTTTGCAGGTGGAATAACGAAGGGTGCAAGCTTTCTGCTTGAGAAGGATCCAGAAATTTTAAATGCATTTATTGAGAGGGCAAAGTTTTACGATGTAGAATTCAAGAGTTTGGATGATGTTGATTTTGGGAGGTTGATTAAGGAGATAGATGAGAGTAGGGAAAGGTTTAGGAGGAGGGAGAAGTTTGATGTCATAAAGCCAACCCTTTTCATAGTTGAGAGTCCAACTAAAGCTAGACAGATTGCAAGGTTCTTTGGACATCCAAGTGTAAAGGTTTTTGAGGAGAATGGTGAACTTCAGCTTGTAGCCTACGAGGTTCCAACTCCAGATCATGTTTTGATTGTTACAGCATGCATAGGTCACGTGACAGATCTAATAACAAACGTTGGATTTCACGGTGTCTTGATAGACGGTAAGTTTGTTCCTATCTATGCATCTATAAAGAGGTGTAGGGATTGTGGATATCAGTGGACTGAGGAGAGATGCGAGTGTCCGAGGTGTGGAAGTAAAAAGATTGACGATTCTAAGAGGAGGATTGAAGCTTTGAGGAGGATTGCTCACGATGTTGACATGGTTATAATTGGGACAGATCCAGATTCAGAGGGAGAAAAGATTGCGTGGGATTTGAGAAATCTGCTGGCTGGTTGTGGAGAGATAAAGAGGGCTGAGTTTCACGAAGTCACCAGGAGGGCTGTCACTGAGGCTTTGAAGAATCTTAGGGATATAGATGAGAACCTTGTCAAGGCTCAGATTGTTAGGAGGGTTGAGGATAGATGGATTGGATTTGTCCTTAGTCAGAAGCTTTGGGATGTATTTGGGGATAGGAATCTTTCCGCAGGGAGGGCTCAAACTCCAGTTTTGGGTTGGGTTATAAGGAGATACGATGAATACAGGGAGAAGAGGAAGGTTGCAATACTCAGGGATTTAGATCTCATACTGGATTTTGAAGATGGGAAGGGTGAGATTGAGGTTGAGATTGAGCCTTTGGATGTTAGGGAGGAGGAGAGAATTCCACTTCCACCCTACACAACAGACTCAATGCTTAGAGATGCAAATGCAATTCTCAAGATTTCTGCAAGGGATGCGATGAGGATTGCCCAAGATCTATTTGAGTCAGGTTTGTGCACGTATCATCGAACAGACTCAACTAGGGTTAGTGAGGTTGGGTTGAGAATTGCAAGGGAATTTTTGGGTGATGAATTCTCTGGTAGGGATTGGTTCATGGAAGGTGCACATGAATGCATAAGACCAACGAGACCAATTCCAAAGGAGACACTTCAAAGACTAATTCAGGAGAGGGTTATACAGGTTGAGGGTATAACCTCAAGACACCTTGCACTCTATGATCTCATATTTAGGCGTTTCATGGCAAGTCAGTGCAAGCCTTATAAGGTTAGAGTTGCAAGGTATCTGATTAGATACGATGGAAGGGAGGTTGAAGAGGAGAGGGTTTTAAGTGCTGAGGGTAAGGCTTTTGAGATTTACAAGTGGAGCGTTTGGGTTAAGCCAGAATTACCGATAGGTAAGATTAAGGTTAAGGCTGAGTTTAGGAAGATTCCAAAGTCTCCTCTCTTCACACAATCTGACATAGTTAGGATGATGAAGGAGAGGGGAATTGGAAGACCTTCAACCTACGCAACGATAGTTGACAGACTCTTCATCAGAAGATACGTTATAGAGAAGAGCGGTAAGGTTATACCTACAAAGAGGGGTATGGATGTCTTCGAATACCTCTCAACAAGATACGGTAAGTTTGTATCTGAGGATAGGACCAGGTTGCTTGAGGAAAAGATGGATGCTGTTGAAAAGGGGGAACTCGATTATTTGAAGGCTTTGAAGGAACTTTACGATGAGATAAGGGAGATAACCTTATGACATGTTTTAGGACAAAATTCACCTTTTTGAAGTGTTTTATTCAACCTCTATTATAGTTAAAATTTGTATATCTCTGAATATAGGTTTTGTGCCAATTCTAAAACAATAACAAATCTCCGGCTTTATTTCTCCATCTATGTGTCTGATACCATAATTCAGGTAAAATAGAATGAAGAAAAGTTATATCAGCAAAAACACAGTGTAAAATTTTTTATAATGTTTGATAGAAATTAAAATGTCATGCAAAACATTTCGATATGCCAAAGAGGGTAGTAGTTTTGTCCCCAAAGCCCCTTATGACATAAAACTTTTTATAATTGTTGTATAAGTTTGAGATATGGAGGAGAACATAACGAGGATTGGTGTGAGTTTACCTAAAAATTTACTTGATGAGTTTGATCTAATAATAAAGACTAGAGGTTACTCCTCAAGGAGTGAGGCAATTAGAGATGCAATAAGGAACTACATAATGGAATATAAGTGGCTTGAGAAGGAGGAGGGTGAAATTGTAGGTGTAGTTTACATGATATACGATCACACCGTGAAGGGAGTTAGCGATGCAATAATAGATCTACAACATGAATTTCTCAATATAATAATAACAACTATGCACATACACCTCAGCAAGGACTACTGTCTTGAGATAATACTTGTGAAGGGTGAGATGAAGGATGTTAAGAATTTGGTTGATAAGGCTATGGCTGTAAAGGGTGTTATGAACGTCAAGCTCGTTACAGCTATAAAGGGTTGAGACGATGGTTGGGTTGTAGCTTGGAATTAAGATCTGAAGCTGGCAGATTTCCCAATTTGTTACCAGCTTGACAAAAAGCTTAAATATCAATTAAACATAACAAATATTTGGAAGCGGGGTGGGGTAGTCAGGTAATCCCGGCGGGCTCATAACCCGCAGATCGGCCGTTCAAATCGGCCCCCCGCTATCGACTTTTTATAATTTTTGATGTATGAAATTATTGAAAGTTCTAAGCTAAACTTTCTTCTATCCACCTTCTGCTTTCCCAATCAAACAAATATCCTTTGTTGACTATCCATCGTAAGAATTCGTTAAGCTTGGTCTTTGTTCTCTTGATTGCATTGGCATTACCGACAATAATCAATCGACACTTTACCCTCGTTAACGCAACGTTAAGTCTATTTGGATGTGATGCAAAATTGATTCTATTTCTATCTGTTCCCGTTATCGAGTAGATAATTATGTCCTTTTCTTTTCCTTGAAAGCTATCCACAGTATTAACAATATACCCAATATCACCAATATTATTTTTATCTTTAAATATCTCTTGTAATTTTTTGACCTGAGCCACATAAGGTGCAATTATTCCGATTTTGTCATATTTAATACCCAAACTCTTGAGAGTTTGAATAATCTCACGACAAATTTCTACTTCTTCTTCATTGTAAACTGATCCACTACCTTTTTCTTTTTTACAAGTTCCAGCAATATGTATAAAAACTACTGGATGTCTTAGATAATCGACTGAAGATAGTAACCGCTCATACTCTCTGCATACTCTACCGGAATTTTTACTAACTTTAATAATTATATTTCTTTCTTTATAAACATTTTCCTTTGAAAATGCTATTATGTCTGGTAAGCTTCGGTAATGAACACTTAAATAGGCATCCCATCCGAATTTGTTGATCAAATAAGAGAAAAAGCTGAGCTTAGCATGTAGCTCTATCTTATTGCTTTTGATATTTTTGAAAATTGGCAATAATTGAAGATGATCCCCAATGACAACCCACTTCTTACCTTTAATTAACCCCATTAGTCCTAATGGAATTGAAATTTGACTACATTCATCGATTATGACTGTATCAAAATTAATATTAAATAAAGTTCCTAAATGTGACCTTATAATGGTTGAACCAATCATATTAGCTTTTTCAAGTATGTATCTATCGATATACTCCAGCATCTCTTTTAATTCTTTCTTTTTACTAATTAATTCCTCCATTTTTTTCTCAATTTCAATATGTAATATCCTATTAATGGTCCTCCAATCCTTGCGATTTGCTTTTCATAGTTAGATAATTTCCTTCTTAATTCCTTTAACTCCCCTTCTGTTCTATATTTTGCTTGAAATCTTACTTTTTTTGAGGTTAGATCTCTTACAAACTTATATTCCTTTTCTTTTTTATAAATTTCATGTCTAATTTTGATTATCTCCTTTTGAAGCTTGATTATAGTCAAGTGCATAACGTTTTAAACTTAAGGTTATGGAATATGCTAATTTTACAGTTTATATGCCACCGTTAAGCTGAATAACTGTTGAGATTAAGTATAACTCTTTCTGCACAGAAATATAATTTAGAATTTAAATTTAGGATTCTATCTATATTGTCTATCTTTTTTAAAGCTTCATTAAGACTAGGTAGAGAGTGTCAAGATGATATATTTTTATACAATTGATTAAGTTATACAATAGGAAGAAAGATTTCATCCAGCTTAGGGTAGATATGAATTGGACTTTGTTTTTGGGAAATCTGTTATAGGATCTCCTAGTTCTTGATTTAAGTAAGGGAAAGAATTGTTC
>QMZE01000069.1 GCA_003663025.1 Archaeoglobales archaeon | reverse complement strand
ATTTCTTTTACTTTCATCATATTTATCTTTTTCAATTATGTGGACATATTCAAGTTGAGGATGTGTCAACTTAAGCTAAGATAAACATTAATTATTTACATTCAAATTTCTTATAATAAGATTTCGATCGATTGTTGTTAACTATTCTTTATAGCAATATAATCATATAAAAAATTAAACTAATTGTTTTCTTAAGTTGAAATGTCCTCCTAAGATGCGAAAGAGATTTAATCAGAGTCCTAAAGTTACCTGCATGTTCCTGATATTCGATCCAATATACATGGCTTTGGCAATGTTTGGATACATGCTGATGCTACTCTTAGCCAGCACGATAGCTCCAAAGGTAGCTGGTAGATTCTCGGGCAGATTCTCACTATACACATCAATGGTTATACTATCCCTTCTAATAGTCACAGTCTTCTCAACAACAGTCTATGTGATACTGAACGTGGTAGGATTTGCGGTGAGCATTGTCAGTCTCATAGTATTCATACTTGTAATGAACATTCTGATATACCTCCTCTCACCATACATGATAAACTTCAGCTTCTCAGCAACTAGGGACTATGAGCTTCAGTCAGTTGTGAATGAAGTTTCAAACAGACTTGGTGTAAAACCTCCAAAGGCGGTTGTAGTTAGATCACCACCAAACGCATTTGCATACGGTAACTTCTTGACTGGTAGATTCGTTGCAGTCTCAGATTCCCTCCTCAGACTATTAAGTAGAGATGAACTTGAGGCTGTAATTGGACACGAGATTGGACATCACAAGCATAAAGACAACCTGGTCATGCTCTTCTTTGGTTTGCTGCCCTCAATAATATTCTACCTTGGTTACGCAATGATACATGCAAGCATGGGAAATGAGAGGAGGGGTTCACAGCTTGCAATTGCGGGAATTGTTGCAGTTGTGATATCATTCATCGTTCAGATTTTGGTCTTGGCATTCAGCAGACTCAGGGAGTATTACGCAGACTTTGAGGGTGTAATTGCTACAAGCAAGGATTCCATGCAGAGGAGTCTAGCCAAGATACATCTGTTTTACGAGAGGTATCCATCCTTTATGCATGAGATATCCGACAGTAAGTTCAGAACACTGTTCATCTATGCACTCGTCAATGCTTTGGCAAATCCATTCTTGGGTGAGATCGAGAGGTTGAAGAGGATGAAGGTTTCACCTGTCCAAGAGATACTATCAACACATCCACCCATTCCAAAGAGGTTGAGGTTCATCGACAGTATCCAGATTTAACATCATATCTTCATGACATCCTCACTTCCACACTGGGGACACCTTATTGGAAATTTGAATGGATCCTCAAGGAATACGTATCCGCATGTGTTGCACTGAAAGTAAACCCTCTCCATAGTTAAACTACAAACACCTTTTTATTACGTTATCGAATTTGATCCATGAAGAGGATAGTTGAAAGTGGTATAAAGATAGTTGATAGGAGTGTTGGGGGATTTCCAATTCCATCACTCATAACGGTTGTTGTAGATCCCCTAGCTACACCAGAACTCCTGATATACAGTATGTGTGATTATTACGTTCCAAGATTTAAGGATCCCAAGTCCGTCTTGAGGGAGAGTGAAGTTTTGGGTTACAAGGTTGAGGTTACAGATTACAATGGCTTGAAAAGTTTGAAGAGGGTTAGGGTTTGTCTGGAGTTTGGAGATGGGATTGATGAGGTTATAAGGCTCAAGGAGATTGCATACAGAAACGAACTGATACTCAATCTCATAGTTCTGAAGGACTACTATGAGAAGTCTGAGATTTCAAAGATACTGCACGTTAGTGATGGAATAATGTTCATAGAGTCTGAGAAGGTTGGTGAGAGGTTTGTATTTAGATTTGCAATACCAAGGATGATTGGTGGTCTTGCAATACCAAACTACATAAGATTTAAGACTGAGAGGAGTGTTTTGGAGATTGACACATCGAGGGATGTTGTTTAATAGTTGTTGGATTAGTCAAATTAAGAGCTTTTCGCACAAAGTTGACACATTTTTATTAAGGTATAAGCTTGGAGGATGTTGTTGATTAATTTTTCAAAAGCTTGCTGTTTAACGTAAGTATTATATATTTTCAATCTGAGTTTATCGTGTGAGAATTTCGGATTTCGTTCTCTTTCAGAAAGAGGGAAGTGAACATTTTACAGGTTATGCAAACTACTTTGGCTTGGAAAAGAGAGCATGCATAGTTAGGAAGATGGGGGAGAAGTTTGTAGTTTTGGTTGAAGATAAGGGGGTGTGGAGGAAGGTTGGAATGTTCTATCCATGCAGTGGTAAGGTTATTGGGAGTAGGGAGTATGAACTCGTTGGAGTTATATGGACTCCCGAATACACCTTTCACATAATAAAGGATGGTAACAGATTCCTAGGTCTTTAGATTGATGAATCTGACAATTACTTTACTGAAATCCTCAAGCTCAACAAAGACCCCTCTGTTCTTGTAAGCGGGTGGAACCTTCACAATTAGGGTATCGTTGAACTTTGCAACACCCTCATGTTCATGTATGTGTGCACAGAAGACAATCTTTGGCTTCACACTCTCAATCCATCTCCTTATGGCAATGCTCCCAACACTACTACCTCCCACCCAATCGAAGAATCCGTATGGGGTGTCGTGAAAAACTGCAACTTCAGATTTAAATCCTGATATCTTCCTCTCTATCTCCTCATCGTCAAACTCAAGGGGTGTGTTGAATGGTGTTGTTGATGAGCCACCAAATCCAAAGAAGGTTATTCCATCTATCTCAACAACCTTACAATGAATAGAGACACCTCTACTTTCAAGAACTTCCAATACGCCAATTGGATCCATGTTACCTGGAATAGCCAAGGCTCTACCCCTTATCTTTTCCAAGAAACTCTCAGCAAAATCTACGGGTCCAACGTTTGTGATGTCTCCAACGATCAATGTCAGATCCGCCTCTGGAACTTCAACATCCTTCCCATGAACATCTCCCAACGCCAGTATCCTCATGTCTCAAAATCTATGGGATGTTTAAAAACTTAGCTTCCCAATATCCAAGCTCTCGTTTGTCATGCTGATGCTCTCATCCTTCTCTGCCATCTCAAACATAGCCCTAACTGCATCAACATTCTCTGGAATTACTATGGCTTCTTGATGAATGGCTTGAGTGAAGTATAGCTCTCCATCTACAACAGCAATCGAATCCCTCCAAACAACATTTTCAAAAAGATCGTATCTGTCCCTAACCTCCCTAGCAAACTCTATTATCTTTGTAGTTGATGTGAATCCATCCTCACCAGATATAAGCAAGATCCTTGGTTCTCTCTCAAAAACATCCAATATCGAATCCTCACTTACCTTCTCACCAAGTCGAACGTTTAGGGAGTGGATGTGCATTAAAGTTGTGGGAACCTTGAATGCAACCGTAGTTATGTCTATGTGTGGTAAGACCGTTTGAACGTCTGGACCATGGTGAGATGGTAGCTTGATTGGATCAGGTGAAATTCCATTCACCAAACCCTTCTTATCCTCCTTTGGATCTACAACTCTCCTTATCATCACAGCCCTAACCTTCTCAACACCAAAGTTTTTGTCGAGTAGATAGAGAACCCTCACGAGTCCAGTTGTGTTGCAACTCACAACCCTAACAAACCTCTTCCCAATTGCCTCCTCGTAGTTTGCCAAGGCGTTGAACGATAGCTCTGCAACATCCCTCTTCTCCCCACCTTGAAAGATTGCCTTGACACCAGCCTTCTCATACATTGGCTTGTTTTGAACACCAACCTTTCCTGGAGAACAGTCTATTACAATGTCAACATCCTCAATCAGATCGTGAACTGTTCCCTCAATCTCAACTCCAGCAGATTCAAATAGCTTCAAGTTTTCAGGAATTGCACAGAAAAGTCTGAATCCTTTTCTAATTGCCATCTTGGCTTCAAAATCTGGCTTTGTCTTTGTAACACCAACAACCTCCATATCCCTCTGTTTTCTGAGAGCATCTGCAACCCTCTTACCTATTGTCCCGTAACCGTTCACGGCAACTTTGACCTTCATAACCAAACTGTATTTAAACGTTAAAAACAGTTTCGAATTATGGATAGATACATCCGCCAGATCCCCGTAATAGGTGAGAGGGGACAGGAGAGGTTGATAGATTCGAGTGTTTTAATTGTTGGGGCTGGAGGACTTGGAAGTGTAGTTTTAACTTACCTTGCAAGTGCTGGAGTTGGTAGGATAGGCATCGTTGATGGTGATATTGTTGAGGAACACAACCTTCAGAGACAGTTTGTCCATGCTGGTAAAATTGGAAAGAATAAAGCAATCTCTGCAATGGATTTTGTTGAGAGGCTGAATCCCAATGTTGAAGTTGAGGCATACCCATTCAATGTGAATGAGAAAAACGTTAAGGTTGCCAAGCATTACGATGTCGTAGCACTTTGCCCAGACAACTTTGAAGTTCGTCTGATTTTAAATGACTTCTGCATAGAGAATGGGATTCCATTCGTCCATGGAGCTGTTTACGGATTTGAGGGGGAAGTTACTACAGTTATAGGATCCCCATGTTACAGGTGTCTATACTTGAAGTTTCCAAAGCAAAAAAATTCAACTCCAATCATGGGATTTACTTGCGGTGTGACTGGTAGCATTCAATCTGCAGAAGTTATCAAGGTTATATTGGATATGGAGGTTTTAAAGGGGAGGCTATTGAGGTTCGATCTTAGGTCTATGGATTTCTTTGAAGTTAAATACGATAGGGATTCAAGGTGCATCTGTAAAAAATAAATTATATATGATCCTTCCTCCTCCCAAGCTTTCCAGGCTGAACGATTCCAAGGTATCTGGCACACTTCGGACAGTAGTAAGCCTTAACCTTCGTTACAGATATATTCTTCCTACCAACCATCTTGACGATATCATAATCAAGCCTCAAACCCTTGTAAGCTACAAAAGTCTTGAAACGTGGAACCTTCCTACCACAACCGTCACATCTAACCATGTAATCCTTTCCCCTAGCCTTAGTTTGCTTGTATTCCCTAACGTATGGTGCCTTGCTCATACTCAATGTTACACCCAAAGATAAAAAACTTTTCAATTTTTCAAAACATCTTCCAAATTCACATCTATGTTGTAAGTCTTTTTGAAGTATTTTAAGATGTTTGACAAATCCCTCTTTAAAACATCTTTAGCAATCTCAACATCAACCTCATCAAGATCCAAAGCCTGTGGAAAGTCTATGAACCATATACCATCAGGATTTACAAGTATGTTAAACTGACTTAGATCTCCATGGACAACTCCAATCCTCCACATCTCCTCGATCTCCTCAACTATGTAATTCAAAACATCCCTTGGATTTTCAATCCTAACCTTATACAACTCCCTGGCATCTATCAGCTCCATCAAAACAGCATTTCCCTCCCATCCGTAAGGCTTTGGAACACTCACTCTACCATAAAGCTTCTTTAAAGCTTTAAACTCATTCCTCGCACTTCTAACCATTAGAACCGTGTGATGCAAACTTCCATAGTCCCTCTTCTCCCTCACCCTCTTAAAACTCACGTGTCCAACCTTGTGAAACTTCAGAATTGCCTCACCCCACCTTGAAATGCAGTTGTATATTACACTCTCCTTCCCCTCACCCATCCTCTCCCCAATCATGGTAACGTAGTCTTTCCTTACAAGTCTATGTAGGGAGTAGAGTGAGAGACCAAAGAATGTAAATGCCCCGCCCAAATATTCAGTTTTTTTCACCTCAACCATATCTTCATCTGAGAGGTATCTTAGAATGTCCTCAACCTTACGTGCATCGACACCAGAATCTCTCGATATGATTTCCACGGGGACAAACTTGTAATCCCACATGTTCTTAAATATACCATCCATAACCATCCATGCAATCCTCCTGACACGTTTGAACTTGGATGCAAGCATAAGCTAAAAACTTATAAATCCTTTAAAAATCTTCGGAGCATGAGGAAAGATTACTGGCACATACCGTTCTTAGCCCTTGCGATGATCATCAGCTTTTACATCAGAGTAATAAATCCTTGGAACGATGTTTTTACTTGGACTGTAAAGCTGAGTGGTAACGATCCTTGGTATTATTACAGACTGATCGAGAACTGCATAGCAAACTTTCCAAACAGGATATGGTTCGATCCATTCACAAACTACCCACACGGAACATACACACACTTTGGACCATTTTT
>QMZE01000068.1 GCA_003663025.1 Archaeoglobales archaeon | reverse complement strand
TATAAGTAAGAAGACTGCATCACAGTATCTGAGGGAATTGAAAGAATACGGTTTATTGGAGGTTTTGGAAGGTAAGATCAAAAGGTATAGGCTCACATTCCCTGGGAAGTTGTGCAAGGCAAGGTGGTCGTAGCATGGATGAGGCAACTTTAGTTGCATTTGGTGGACTTTTGCACGATATAGGGAAGTTCGTTCAAAGGGCAAATTGGGATGAGAAGAGGGATCACGAGGAGTGGGGTTACGAATTTCTTTATGCTTTCAAGGATAAGAATCCATTATTTGAGAAGTTGGCAATGTTTGCGAGATTCCATCATAGGGAAAGTTTGGAGAAAGTATCTATTGAGGATGTTAGGATGTTAAATCTTCTTTGGATTGTTTATGAGGCTGATAACCTTTCATCGAAAGAAAGAACTGGTGAAAAGCCACAATTTGGAAATCCTCTGCTTTCCATCTTTTCTTCCATTCATCTTGGTAAGGGGGATCCCAAAAGATACTACTACGGTTTGAGGGAATACGATCCAAATACGTTCTTCTATCCAGTTGAATTTGCAAATGTTAATAAAAGGGACTATGCAAAACTGTTAAATGGGTTCAGAGATGAATTCATGAAGATTGTTGAAAGATTGGACTTCAATCGAATGTTATCTTTACTTGAAAAATACACGACGTTCATACCATCTGTGATGTCTGGAGAGGATGAGGTTTCACTATACGACCACCTAAAAACAACATCGGCAATAGCCCTCTGCCTCTACCACTACCACAGAGAAGAGTTGGATAGGGATGTGAAAGAGAGGATTTTAGACAGAAAGGAATTCAAGTATCTACTCATAGGTGGAGATTTTTCGGGAATTCAAGACTTCATATACACAATCTCAAGTAAAGGAGCCTTGAAGTATCTGAGGGCAAGATCTGCATTCCTTGAGTTGTTGTCTGAAGATGTGGTTGAGGAGATTGTTAGAAGGTTGAACCTTACGAGAGCAAACGTTATCTACTGTGGTGGAGGACACTTTTACATCCTCGCTCCGAATACTGAGAAAGTCAAAGAAGAATTAGAGAAGATAGCTGAAGCTGTAAATCGATGGTTGTTCGATAAATATCACGGCAAGTTATACTTAGCTTTGGATTACATCGAACTAAACGGAGAATGCTTTGAAAACCTTGAAATAAACGGTAAATCTATCTGGAAGGAAATTGGGAGGAAGTTGAAGATTAGGAAGAACAGGAAGTTCTTGGAAATTCTCAGAGATTGTAAGGTTGGAAAGGATTACTGGAAAAACATTTGCGATGTTTGCGGAAGTCCAACAGATAAGCCCTATTTTGAGGATGACCTTTCGGTGTGTAAGAGTTGTCGAGAGTTGCTGAACTTGGGGAGATACCTTCCAAGGATGGTGGTATTTGTTAGGTGGAAACATGATAAAGTTCTCGTAGATCAGTATCCAGCTGTTACATTGCCATTCTCCACATTTTACGGTCTATACGAGCATGAGACGATCTCAATTGAAAAGATGCTTGAACAATTCCCCAAGGATGCTGTAGTTTACGTTAAGAACTCTTTTGGTTTGGAGGATGTGTATAGAGGATACGTGACAATCCCTTACTTTTTATCTGATTACGCTGTAAGAAATGAGAATGGTGAAATCAAGAACTTTGATGAACTTGGTAAATCCGCTAAGGGTGTTGAAAAGATTGCCGTTTTAAAGATGGATGTAGATGACTTGGGGAGGATATTCTCCGAAGGATTACCAAAAGGTAGAAGGACACTCTCAAGGTATGCAACACTCTCCAGATTTATGAATCACTTCTTCAAGAATTGCATAAGGCTGATAGCGAAGAGAGATGGGATATTTCTCGATAGGAAATTGCCAAAGATCTTTGAAGGTGATAACGAAAGGAACGTTGTAGTAGTTTACTCTGGAGGTGACGATCTGTTCATAGTTGGCTCGTGGAACGATGTGTTTGAAATTGCCTTTGAAATCAGGGAAGCCTTTGGAGAATACGTTGGTTGGAATCCAAATTTAACGATCTCCGCCGGATTTGCAATATTCGATCCCAAGTATCCCCTGTATAGAATGGCTAAGATTACCAGTGACAGGCTTGAGAATGCAAAAGACGAAGGAAAGGAGATTTCAGAAGATATTAAGATTAAAGATAGGATTATGTTGTTTGAGAGGTCGAAGCCCAAAGAGTTTAAAGAAACTCACAAACAATCCTACACCTGGGAAGAATTCAAAAATATCTGGAATAAGTATATTTCAAATATCTATGAAATCATTTCTGAAAACGGTGAATCCGTAGGAGAGCTGAAAATAAGTAGAGTAATTCTGAGGAAGATTTTGGAGACTAGGGAGAAATACATAATGAATCCTAAGGGTTTAAGTTGGCACATATCTCTAATCTACTATCTATCAAGAGCAAATCTAATCGATATCCTTGGAGATTTGGCTAAGAGAGATGTTGTTAAGGTTAGAAGTGGTGAACCTCAGGATATTTACTTTATTGATGCTCCTTTAAGAATAATCGATTTAGCTGTTAGGGGGTGATTTTGTGAGTTTGGATGAGTTGTGGAATGATGGAAAGCTCGTTGAACTTGGTCAGATGATAGAGAGAATTCGTAGCAAGAGATATAGGGATGTCGCCGAATTTATTAATAGAAAGTTTGAGGAGTTTAAGGGAAAGGCAGAGCAATTTTTAAATTTGTCACCAGACGAAAGGCTGAGGATGGCATTTATTCTTGCTGCAAAGACAACTGTTGTTGAAGGCATGAAGACAACTCAGATAAGGAAAATTTTGAGTATGTCAAATGGAATCTCCAGAAGAATTAAAACTAAGAAAATAGAGGATATAAGTCCAGAGATTGCAAAGATGAGATACATTCTTGCTTATACGGCTTCAAGGCATAGAAATCAGATAATGCCCATTCTCGAAGTCTCGGATAAAATTCTTCCAAAACTAAGTGTCGAGAATTACGAGACTTTTCACGAATTTCTTCAAGCTATTGTAGCCTATCACAAGTTTTTAGGAGGGAGGGATTGATATGGGGGATGTGATACTTAGCAAGGTTATAGTTAAGGGCAAAATCAGGTTGAAGACGGGATTGCACATAGGTGCTCAGAGAGAAACGATGGAGATAGGTGGAATAGACAATCCAGTTATAAAAGACCCCGTAACTGGACAACCCTACATACCTGGATCGTCATTGAAGGGAAAGCTCAGATCTTTACTTGAAAAGGTTAAGGGATTTAAGGCTGAAAGGAACATCGGAACAAGGACGAACCCTATTTACATTCACGCTTGTGATAAAAGCTACGATGAAATTAAGAATTGCGAAATTTGTAGGTTGTTTGGAACGAGCGGTAAAGACGGGGACAACTTCCCAGCAAGGGTTTTAGTTAGAGATGCATTCCTTACAGAAGAGTTCAAAGATAAATGGGAAGAAATTGTTGAGATAAAGTATGAAACAGCAATAGACAGAATTACGTCAGCTGCAAATCCAAGACCAATGGAGAGAGTTCCGCCGGGTGTAGAATTCGAATTTGAGGTTGTTTACAACGTTGAAGATGAAGAAACAAGGGAGCAGGATTTAAAGAACCTATTTAGTGCCATGAAACTTCTTGAGGATGATTATTTGGGTGGTTCTGGTTCAAGAGGGTACGGAAAAGTTGGGATTATCATTACGGGCATAGTCGAGAGACCGAGAGATTACTACTTCGGCAACAAGGATGAAAGGGTTTTACTGCCAACTGATAAGATCAAGCCATCTGAAGATGGAGGAGTTAGAGTTTTAGAAATATTAGAAAAGTTTAATGAGATATTCAAGCATGAAAGCAGTTAAGCTCAAGTTTAAAACGCCGATAAGGATTGGAGAACTTGGAATAGGGCTTGAAAGCACATCGGAAATACTGCACTCTGATACACTGTTCAATGCGATAGCAAACGCTTTGGTTGATATAAATGGAGACTTGGAAGAATTCATCGAGAGAATTCGTATTGGGGAGCTGAGGATTTCTTCCGCATTTCCGTTTAGTGGAAATACTTATTATCTACCACTACCAATTCTACCATACGATAAGAAGATAAAGGCTAAGTTCGTTTCAAAGGACGATTTTGAGATGTTGATTGCGGGAGAAGCGATAGATGTTAAGTCGGAGGATTTGCCTTATAGGGTGTTCGACTTGCCCAAGGTTTCGATTGATAGGGTAACGGCAAACACAAGTATATACTACGTAAGTTTTGTTAGATTTAAGCGAAATTGTGGACTTTACTTCATGGTAGATGGAAATGGAAGGGGGTTAATCAAACCAGCTTTGAATTATCTTGAAGATGAGGGAGTTGGAGGAAAGAGAACTTGGGGATTGGGTAGATTTGAACATGAATGGAATGATTTCAGTATAAAGACTCCATCAAATTCGAACGCTTTTGTAACATTGTCTTTGGTAATTCCAAACGATTTGAGTTCCATTCAATACTGGAAACCAATAATCAGGGGTGGTTGGACTTTAAAGGGTAAACAGGTTAGAAAGCCCAGGATGATAATGGCATCTGAAGGTTCAATTTTTAGATATACGGATGGTGGAAAACTCTTAGATTTGGATGAAGTTGTAGGGGGATTCTCTGAGGAGGTTGGTCACAAAGTCTTCTTAAACGGTAAGTCTTTTTTGATTCCAACGGTGGTAAATTATGGAGATTAGAACTTTAACCCCTGTTCACGTAAGTTCTGGAAATAAACTTACGAGGATCGATTTCATTGTTAGGGATGGTAAGGTTTTCGTGCTTGACACTCCAAGGTTGTTTGAGGCTTTGGAATGGAAAGATGTAATGAAGTTGGTAGATGAACTGAGTTATCGTAGTTTGGTTGACATAGCAAAGGAATTTGGTATCGATGTAGTGGATTTCAGACTGTATTATGTGAAACTGACTGGATCTGTTGGTAATGAGATTTTAGAACAAATAAAAACTGAGGGGAGGTCTTACATACCTGGATCCTCGATTAAAGGTGCGATAAGAACAGCAATCCTTTGGCACATCGTGAAAAATGACAGATCACTTCTAAATTTTGCCATAAGATGCTTGGAGGAACTTACGAGAGGTAAGATAACTCATAAAACTCTCAAAATGGCTGATGACAAACTTGAAAGGAGGGTGTTTGGAAAAGATCCAAGGAGTGATTTCATGAGAGCTTTGAGGGTTACAGACTCAACACCCTTTGACAAGCTCAGGGTGTATGAGGTTAAGATCTTGGGTTCAGGTGTTAGGGGTGTTTGTGTTGAGTGTATAGATGAGAACGATACAGCTGAGATTGATATTAAGATTGATGAATTTACCAACATAGAGAAGTTTAAGGAACATGGGATAAACGACGTGAAAGATATAGTGGAAATAACGAGGGATTTCAGCTTAACACTGATCGAGAAGGAGCTTGGTTATGATTACAGCGATAAAACGAAGTCAATACTCAAAGGTATCAAGAACAGTAGAGGGATGCTACTCAGGGTAGGATGGGGGACGGGATGGTATTCCAAAACAATTGGCTTACTCCTTGAGAATCATCCAAACTTTGAGGGTTTAAGAAGGAGATTGGGATTGGGGAGAAGTCTGAGAACAAAAAGATTTTACGATGTATTTCCAAAAACGAGAAGAGTGACTGTTGATGGAAAGCCACTTGGCTGGATATGTATTGATAGCCGAGTCTGATTTAAAAGTCAGTGGGTTCCCACAACCTGCTATGATCGATTTAATAATTTGTGGATTCAGCTGATCTATGCTTGTTTGCAAGTTCTATTACTTAGGCTTGTTTTTCACAGCAAATATTTTCTCGTTTAGGATTTTTCAATCAGTGTTAACAATTATCTGTTGCAATCTCTCAGTTGATTACTCTCTTCTTTAAATGTAAAATTTTTGTAATTCTTCTGGTTAAAGTTTGAATGTAAGTTGTCAAGTATTTCATTGGCTTTGCTCAGTTGAAAATTAAGCGTGTGATTGGAGATATATAAGTAAAACGACATCTGACGAAATAATAGTTCCATCCATTTAAATTAAACTATCATCAATTTTTCAACAGAGCATTTTGGGATTATTAACACAATATCCACACATCCCGATGTAAGTGTCAAATCCAAAACTTCTGAAAAATCTTCAGAAGATGAAACACAAACGATATATAGTATGGTAACAATCTTTCATTGTGAAGGTGCTTGTTGCAACCGTCGGAGGCACCACTGAAC
>QMZE01000067.1 GCA_003663025.1 Archaeoglobales archaeon | reverse complement strand
TACTCTAAATTCGTTGAATCTCACCTCATCCCAGTAGCCTATAACATAGATTCTTTATTCCTAACCCTATTCTCCTTATTTACCTTACTCCCCTTACCTAACAATTATTTTCAACAGAGCAAAAAATTAAATTAATTGTTTTCTTAAGTTGACACGTCCAACCGAGTTATTACTACGCTAAGAAGAGGAAGAGTTGGAAGATGAGTTTAGATATGGAATCATGGACAATTTTGGCTGTAAGAATGGGGAGAACGATAGTGTTGAAGGAGAAGTTTGGAAGAGGTGACATTCTCGTGATGTTTTATTGGCTGATTCAGGGATTGTAGAGCAATATTTAAGCCAATTAGGGGAAGTCGTTACAAATTGGAGAGAATTAACCCTTTAAATGATTGTTCTACGTATTAGATTATACGGTAAGAAACTGTTTTCTTCGTCATTAAGGATCCTGTGATCGTATAAAATCCCATTCCTACTTCCAAGTTCGTTGAATCTCATCCTACTATATTATCTGAAGATTCTTTATTCTTAACTCAATTCAACTGAGCAACTTTTTGTCGTAGAAGTTCCAACATTACCTGAAAGAGGAGACATCATGCACCCTGTGGTGTCTTCATATAAACAAAACTTAAAAAACTGCCAATTTTCACAGGCTTCCCTCTTTACAACTGATAAATACATTTAATCTTAAGCTCCTTTCAATCAGCCCATCCACATCTCTCAAGCTTCATAAATCCCGTGTATGTCACTTTAACTTAACTGATGTCGTTTCAATAGGTTTCTCACATCCAAGAAACGTTCCAACTATTAACACTGTCAAGATTTTCGGTTTGGTGTAAACCTTTATATACCTCCATGTTAAATTAAATCAATGCTGATCGAACTGCCAAAGCACAGTGAGGTTTTTGGTAGTGTTAAGATTTATGAAGTTCAAAAGGTTTTAAAGCTTGAATCTGGAAAGGTAGTTTCCCCTCTCATTAGGGGATTTTCAAGGGATGAGCTTGAGGATGTTTTCAGTAGGATGGCTGTGATAATACCAGTAAAGGATGAGAGGATTCACCTGTTTGATGGTGTAATAAGATCGATTCCAGATGGTTGTAGGATAATTGTAGTTTCTAACAGTAGAAGGATTGAGCAGGACATGTTCAAGATCGAATGTGACATAATATCAAACTTCCACAAGGTAACTGGACAGAACGTAACCATAGTTCATCAGAAGGATCCTGGATTGAGTTTGGCATTTAAGGAGACTGAATACAATGCAATACTTGACAGGACAGGTGTAGTTAGGGATGGGAAAGGGGAGGGAATGATAGTTGGAACACTTTTAGCTAAGATGTTTGGATGTGAGTATGTGGGATTTGTCGATGCTGACAACTACATACCATGCTCTGTAAACGAATATGTGAGGATATATGCGGGTGTTTTGAGCTTGGCTGAAACTCCCTATGCAATGGTTAGGTTACATTGGAGATACAAGCCAAAGGTTATAGAGGACAGACTATACTTTAGGAAGTGGGGTAGGGTCAGTGAGATAACAAACAAGTATCTAAACATGCTACTATCAATGAAGACTGGATTTGAGACTATCATAGTGAAGACGGGAAATGCTGGAGAGCATGCAATGACGATGAATTTGGCTGAGATAATATCATTTTCAACTGGATTCTCTGTTGAACCCTATCAAATCGTTTACCTACTTGAGGAGTTTTGGAATGGGGAGACGAGGTTTAAGGATGCTTTGAGTAGTGGTGTTTCTATATACCAAGTTGAAACAATAAACCCCCACGTTCATGAGGAGAAGGGGGATGAGCATGTAAGGGACATGCTACTCTCATCCCTCTCAGTAATATATCACAGTAGATTTGCAAATGACAATCTGAAGTTGAAGATATTTGAGGAGCTAAAGGAACAGGAGATTGTAAAGAGTAGGAGGGAGATAAGGAGGTGTATGGCCATGCCTCCAATCTGTGACATAGACTTCAAGAAGTTTAGAGATGTCTTTGAGAGATATTCCGAAACTCTTAAAACCTTTGGTTGATCTTTCAGCATGAAGATAATATTCACAGACCTGGATGGAACTCTACTCGATGAGAGGTATGGGTGTGAGAAGGCTATACCAATTATTGAGAAGCTTAAGAAGGTTGGAGTTCCAATAGTATTTGTTTCTGCAAAGACAAGATTTGAGCAGGAAGTTTTTAGGAGAAAGCTTGGAATCAACGATCCTTTCATTGTTGAAGATGGTTCAGCAATATTTTTCCCAAGGAAATACTTTGGTAGGGTGGTTGGTGAAAATTTCAACGGTTATGAGGCTATTGTCCTTGGAGTTAGAAATGAGGAGATAGTTGAGAGGTTGAGGGAACTTAGGTTAAGATACAACATTAGAAGTTACAGCTTCATGAGCGTTGAGGAAGTTGCGAAGGTTACGGGGTTGGACTTTGAGATGGCAAGGCTTGCAAAGATGAGGGAGTTCAGTGAGACGATAGTTGAAATAGATGAAGGTGCCTTAAATGAACTAAGAAGGGATTTTAACGTTACGATTGGTGGTAGGTTTGTTCACGTTTATGGGAAGGATGCTGACAAGGGTAGGGCTGTTGAGATAACTACGAATTTGTTTAGGAATCTTCACGGTGAAGTTTTGACTTTTGGAATTGGAAACTCATACACGGACATCCCCATGCTCAAATCTGTTGACTTTCCAGCTCTTGTTAAAAATCCTGATGGATGGATTGAGGTTGATTTTGAAGTTTACAAAGCTGATGGGATTGCAACCGATGGATGGATTGAGTTTGTTGAGAAGTTTGTTCTTGGAGGTGATTGAATGGAAGTCATACACCTCGTCCCCCACACACACTACGATGCCATATGGGTATTTACCAAGGAAGACTACTTTTACATAAACATAGATCTGATACTGCAGAAGCTTGTGAATCTTATGGAGAGGGAGAAGGATTACAAGTTCATAATTGAGCAGACATACCTGCTTGAGGAGGTTGAGAAGAGGTATCCAGATCTATTTAACAAGCTTTCAAGGTTCATAAGGGAAGGCAGGATTGAGATTGCTGATGGGGAGTATCTAATGGCTGACACAATGCTACCTCAAGAGGAATCTCTGATAAGGCAGATACTCTTTGGGAAGAGATACGTAAAGGAGAAGTTTGGTGTGAACGTCGATGTTATGTGGCAGGCTGACAGCTTTGGATTGAATGCACAGCTTCCTCAGATATACAGGAAGTGTGGATATAAGTATGTTGCATTTAGGAGGGGTTGCAACGAGATAAAGCCTTCAGAGTTCTTGTGGGAAGGTTTGGATGGGACTAGGATAATTGCACACTTCTTCCCCCTTGGTTACAGGGCTGGTTTGAATCTTGAAAAGCTTGACGAGAGTTATGCAAGACTCAAGAGGGTTGCATTCTCAAACCACATACTCATGCCATCTGGGAGTGGAGTTACGCTACCTCAAGAGGAGACTGTTGAGGTTGTTAAGTTGTGGAATGAAACTCACGATTCAATCATGAAGATATCGACACCATCTGAATTCTTCAGGGAGATTGAGAAGTTTTCAGACAGGCTACCAGTTAGGAAAGGGGAGATGTATTCTGGAAAGTATTCGGAGGTATTTCCAGATACATCTTCAAGTAGAATTTGGGTTAAGAAGAACCTAAGGAAGTTTGAAAACTGGTTGAACTCTTTTGAGAGATTTGCAACAGTAAACTTCCTCTTGGGTGGTGACTTTCCAAAGGAGGACATTGTGAACTGTTGGAAGAAGTTGCTGTTCCTTGCATTCCACGACGTAGTCCCTGGAACGGGTATGGACAGTGGTTACGAGGAGGTTAGACAGAACATAGGATTTCTAAATACAAAACTGTCTTATCTAACTCCAAGGATACTCAACGAGATCGTTCAGAATGACAGTAACAAGGAAGACTTTGGAGACATCGTAGTGTTCAATCCCTTGAGTTGGGAGGTTTCAAACTGGGTTGAGGTTGATTTGAACTTTGACGAGGGTCAGATATTCAACATAGAGGGTTTGAGATGTGGGGATGAGGAGATAGACGTTGAGGTTATTAGGTTTAGGCGTTACGAGGATGAATCGTTGAGCTATGCAAGGATAGGATTTGTTGCAAGGGTTCCACCATTGGGATACAAGGTTTACAAGATCGTTGAGAAGAGGAGGAAGAGGAAGGAGAAGGATACAATAAGGATTGTTGGAAACACCATTGAAACAAAGCACTTCAACGTGAGCTTCTCACCAGAGAACGGTTTAATTACTGTTGAGAAGGATGGGATGGTTGTATTTAGGGATGGGAATGAGATAGTTATTGAGAGTGAAATTGGAGATCTATACTATCACAGGGAGGAGATTGATACACCAATTAAAACTGAGAGTGGTGAGGGGATAAGGTATGGTTCATTCAGGGTAAAGAGCTTCTGGATTGAAAAGTCTCCATTGAGAAGGGTTATAAACATAGAGACAGACTATTACTCACTCAGATGGCCATACAGGCTAACACACAAGCTCAAACCAATAATATGGAGACACAAGTTCATATCTTTCAGAAAGAGGATAATAGTTTACAGAGATCTGCCAAGGATAGACTTCTTAACATTTGTTGACAACAGGCATCCAAGGATAAGGTTAAGGATAAGGTTTAGGACTGGCATGAATCTACCAGAATACACTTGTGAGTGTCAGTTTGGTGCTGTGAACAGGAAGACCAACATGTATTACTTCAAGCCATCGGACTGGAAGGAGAAGCCATCTGGAGTCTATCCATCACTTAGATGGATAGATTACAGTGACGGAGAGAAGGGTCTGGCAATTTTGAACAAGGGGAATCCAGAAAACGAGGTTAGGAATGGAGACGTCTATCTAACTTTGCTTAGGTCTGTCAGCATACTTTCAAATGGATCTGCTGGACCACTCATACCAGTTCCAGACGCTAGGGAGATGAAGGGATACACGTTCAGATACGCTGTCTATCCACACAAGGGTGACTGGAGGTCTGCAAAGGTTTACAAGATGGGATACGAGTTCAACTACGATCTCATAGCCTTACAGCTACCCAGGAGGAGATACAGGTTGAGAAGATCTTTCTTGAGTGTTGAGCCAGAAAACGTTGTTTTGACAGCATTCAAGCTTGCTGAGAACTTGGATGGTATTGTCCTGAGATTTTATGAGGCTGAGGGGAAGGATACAAAGGCTAGGATAGAATTCTTCAAGGAGATTTCTTCAGCCGAGGTTGTGAATATGCTTGAAGAGAAGGATGAGGAGTTTGAGAAGGATATAGATGTTGGAGGAAACGTCATTGAGCTTGAAATGAAACCGTTTGAGATAGTTACACTCAAGGTGAACTTCTCAGAAAGTTGATGACTGCATCTCTCATAACCTGTATCGGGGGATCAAATCCAAACCAAACCTTGAAAGACTCTGCACCCTGATAAACTAACATGTCCAAACCGTAAACTACCCTACACCCCCTCCTCTTTGCAATCTTTATTAATGGGGTTTCAATTGGATTGTAAACCGTATCAAAGACAGTTACATTCTCAATTAAGGATTCTGGAACTGGTAACTTCTCCTCAAAACCCCTCATTCCAAGGGGTGTGCAGTTTACAATTATGTCAAACTTACCCTTGAGTTCATCAACCTTCTCGTAAGGGTAAAATAGGCAATCACCGTATTTCCTGACATCCTCAACGAGATTCAAACCCCTTGACTGTGTCCTGTTTGTGACTATCAAAGTTGATCTCCCAGCCAATGCAAATGCAATTGCCCTTGCAACACCCCCAGCCCCAACTATCAAGACAACCTTCCCTTCGTAATCGACGTTGTAGTATTCGAGTGTCCTAAGTGCACCAACTGCATCCGTGTTGTATCCCTCAAGGGATTGGACATCTATCGTGTTGACAGCTCCAATTTTCTCTGCCAATCCTAAGGGTTTTACATACTTCGTAACCTCCTCCTTGTGTGGAATTGTGACGTTTAAGCCTTTGAATCCCAAAGCCTTCGCACCGAAGATTGCATCTCTAAGTTCCTCTGGCTTCACATCAAAGGGTAGGTATATTGCATCCATTCCAAGTTTTCTAAATACCGTGTTGTGCATTATGGGAGATGCTGAGTGTCCAATTGGATGACCAATCACACCAAGGTAGATCATAGAGTATGTTGCCTTTAAAAAATTTGTCAACTTTTGCAGTTTCAACTTGGACAATTAAGAGCGTTTAAACGTTTCAACTT
>QMZE01000066.1 GCA_003663025.1 Archaeoglobales archaeon | reverse complement strand
TTTATAGTCAAGTGCATAACGTTTTAAACTTAAGGTTATGGAATATGCTAATTTTACAGTTTATATGCCACTGTTAAGCTGAATAACTGTTGAGATTAAGTATAACTCTTTCTGCACAGAACTATAAATGTGAAAACATAACAGAAGCCAATCGAAGTTTACATGAGGATTTTTGAGCAATTCCTTAAAAAGATTCCATCTATGGACTGTATTCATAACTACGCACCAAAATTTCGTTAAAAGATAATCGAGAAAGACTTGATAGAATTATAAAAGTTTGGATTTCAACTACAAGGGGCAATAGAGCTTACAAATTTGGGCATCTCAATCTTTAGGTTTAATCTGAAAAGATAAAAACAACAATACACGCCAGAGGATACGTAAAATTATGCTGATATTAACTGTTAGCTGATTAAATATGTAAAGAGAAATATAACTATGCTTTATCGAAGTTCCAGTGATTTTCTAACAACAGCCCTAACACCACTCCTCTCCTCAAACTCAGCAACAACCTCCAACAATTCTGGATTTAAAGCTTCAATTAGATCACCGTATATCTTACATACTACCGCTTCATGATGCAACTTCTTATTTGCAAAAGATTTGAAGTATCCATCTAGGGATTCGTATTCTAAAATCCTTCCTCTTGGCTTATATTTAATCTTGATCCTAGCGTGATCTCTGGTTCCAGTGACTGGACATATACAAGTAAAATTCTCATATGTAAATTCAGCTTCATGTTCACAGTGAACGTTTGGAATTGTTCTAATCTTACTTTTCTCTATATCCCTCAAAATCTCAATCAACTCTTTCTCATCTCTTGCAATCTCATTTGAAAAGTAAATCGGCCATGGGGATCTCAAAACTTCGGGACAGTAAGCTATCACATACTTTCCCTTCATAGCTGAAACTACAACTTCAGCCATTGCACCAAAGCTTGGATGCTTTGAAATCAATACTATCACATCTGCTTGATCGCAAAGTTCCAGATCCCTCCTAACAATCTCAACACACAAATCTTTCTCATCCCTGAAATCTTCAACTTGACTGTAATCGTAATCAAGCTGATTCAAAACCTCAAAACCCTCCCTCCTTAAGATACTCTGAATTCTAAATATTTCATCCTTGTATCCGTAACCTATTGAACCACAAACAAACACCTTCATCCTACCGCAGAGTTTATATGAATTGATAAAGGTTTCTTCACATGCGAGAGATAATAGAACTCAAGGGACACATCATAGATTCCATGATACTTCCAAGGGTTCTCGACACCATAATGGACATGGGAGGAGACTTTGAAATACTTGAACTTAGAGTTGGTAAAACTAAGACTGACGAGAGTTACTGTAAGATTTTAGTTGAAGGTGACGAGAAGATATTTGAAGAACTTGAGAAGCTGGGAGCAATCTTGCCAAAGAAGGAAGTTAGAGTTTCTCCAGCACCTGCAGATGGAGTTCTTCCAGATGGATTCTATGCAACGACACACCATCCAACCTACGTTTACATAAACGGTCAGTGGAAGAAGGTTAAGCACATAGAGATGGATTGTGTAATTATCATAGAGGATGGAGAACCAGTATGCAGGAGACAGGGATTGGTTAAAAAAGGGGATCTGGTTGTAATTGGAAGAGATGGTATCAAGGTTGAAGCTCCTCAGAGACCCAGGAAACTTGACATATTTGGATTTATGACTTCAGACGTATCAGCTGAGAAGCCAGTAAACTCTTTAATAAAGAGGCTTGCAGAGGAGATGAAGAGGGTTAAGGAGGGAGATGGATTCATAATACACGTTGTTGGGACTGCAATAGCTCACACTGGAGCAGATGGAGCTTTGGCCGAACTCATTAGAATGGGTTACTGTCAAGCCCTATTTACTGGAAATGGATTTGCAGTCATGGACATAGAGAAACAGCTTTTTGGAACTACGTTGGGGATGGATAAGGATACTGGCAGAGTTTACAAAGGTGGTTATAGAAACCATCTAGTTGCAATAAACGAGATAAGGAAGGTTGGTGGAATAAGGAAGGCTGTTGAGAGTGGAATCTTGAAGTCTGGTGTGCTGTATGAGTGTGTAAAGAATAATGTCCCTTTTGTGATTGCTGGATCAATTAGGGATGACGGACCACTACCAGACACAATAACAGATGTCATGAAGGCTCAAGATGAGATGAGAAGGTATATATGGATGGCGGATGAGAGAGGTGGTATGTGTATGATATGGGCTTCGATGTTACATGGAATTGCTACTGGAAACATGCTACCCTCAACGATAAAGACGGTAATAGTTGACATGAATCCCTATGTGGTTACACGCTTGTTGGATAGGGGAACTACTCACGCTTTGGGAATAGTTAGCGATCCTGGTGTTGTTTTGCCCATGCTCGTTCAAGAACTCAGAGGTGAGGGATATGTGGAATCCGAGTATTGAGAGGTTACCTCAAAGAGATTTGGAGGAAATTCAGAACAGGAAGCTTAAAGCTTTGATCTTCTATGCTTATGAGTATTCACCATTTTACAGAAGAAAGTTTAAAGAAATTGGCTTGAATCCTTGGGATTTTGATGGATTGAGAGATCTTGATAGGTTACCATTTACAACTAAGCAGGATTTAAGAGAAAACTATCCATTTGGAATGTTCTCAACCCCTCTCTCCCATATTGTCAGATTTCATGCATCGAGTGGAACCACTGGAAAACCTACTGTCGTAGGTTACACGAAGAACGACATAGAAGTTTGGGTTGAGTGTCTATGTAGAGGTTTGGTTTCATGTGGTGTAAACAGTCAAGACATCGTTCAGATATCATACGGGTATGGTCTCTTTACGGGTGGTTTGGGATTTCACTATGCGGTTGAGAGGATTGGTGCAACTGTCATTCCTACATCCGTAGGTAACACGAGGAGGCAGATAGAACTCATGAGAGACTTGCATGCAACCGTGATATGTTGCACACCCTCATACATGCTATACATGAGTGAAGTTGCAAGGGAGATGAGGATGGAAATAAGAGAGACAAAGCTAAGGATGGGGATATTTGGTGCTGAACCTTGGAGTGAGGAAACAAGAAGGAGGATTGAGGATAAGACGGGAATAAAGGCATATGATGTCTATGGTACATCCGAGCTTGGAGGACCTCTATTTACCGAATGTGTTGAGAGGAACGGTATTCACATCTGGTCAGACCACTATCTGATTGAGGTTGTAGATCCTGAAACTGGTGAAAGATTGAATGAGGGTGAGAGGGGGGAGTTGGTTGTAACTACACTTAGCAAGGAGGCTTTTCCACTCATAAGATACAGAACGGGTGACGTAACATTCATGGAAACAGATAGATGTGCATGTGGTAGGACGCATCCAAGAATTATGAGAATTCTGGGTAGGACAGATGACATGATAATAGTCAGGGGTGTGAATGTATTTCCAAGCCAGATTGAGCATGTGATCATGCAAGTCCCTGAGCTTGGAGAACATTATGTAATAATACTCGACAGGAAGCCAGATGGATTGGATGAGATGACTGTTCAGGTGGAGTTGAGTGAGAAGGCAAAGATAGAGAGGACAACAGATATACTTGAGCTTGAAAGGAGGGTTGAAGGTCTCTTGAAGGAGTATCTTAATGTTAGAGCTAAGGTAGAGGTTGTGAATCCTGGAACACTTCAGAGGTTTGAGGGGAAGGCTAAGAGGGTTATAGATAGGAGGAAGATATGAAATTTGAGGAGTATGCAAGATCCCTTGGAATTTACGAAGTTGGGAAGAAGGCTATACTTGAGATGCTTGAGAAGTTGGGTTACGAGAGAGGGGAGATATTTGAGGATGTTGAGGTTGACCATCCAATTGCAAAGTTCAAGTTTGACTATGGTTTGATAAGGTATGGTGAAAACAGGTATGGTATGATAATTTTAATTGGAGAAATTTGTAGAGAGAATGAGGAGAGACTGATAGGTATGTGCAAGCTCGTCAATGCAAGGTATGGAGTTCTCACAGACCTTAACGATTTGATAATTCTCAAGGGTGAAAGATACGTTGATGAAATTCCACAGAGGGATTCATTAAAGATTGAATTGGGGTTGATGGATGTTGGTTCAGTTGCAATAGGTTACGATGAGTTTGAGAAGGTTGATGAGATAGACTTCGTAGTTGAGAACAGTGAATACGTTTACTCCGACATGGATAGGGATGAGGTAATAATAATTTCTCCAAGTGGGAAGTTGATAGGATGGCTCAGGGGTAAAGGTGTAAGTTTTAGAATTCTTGATAGGGAGCAAACTGCAAGTGTCATTTCAAAGTTTTTACCATTTTAGAGATGTAGGGAAGATTTGAACTCTCGAACTCCTACAGGACACTGATCCTTAACCGTTTCAAGAATAAAAAGTGGAAAAAGACATTTATGCTGTTTATTAAGAGTATTTTAACTTTAATGAAGAAACTTTAAGCAGGCTTAAAAAGATTACATTGGAAGTAAGGTAATAGAAGCTTACAGAAGGGTTAAGAATGAAGAAACAAGAATAGTTTTTAAACTTCTAGCCTTTTCAGGAATTAGAGTTGTAGAAGCTTCCAAGCTGTTACCAGAATTTGACAAATCTAAGCTAATGATAAATGGAAATATCGCTAAATATCCTCTTTCAATGCTAAGGGAAACTAAGAATGTTTATTACGCTTACATGCCAAAAGATTTCGCTTTAGAATTGAAGAGAATAAATCTAAGTAGAAAAGCAATAATAAACAGATTTTGTAGATTCAGCTTACCAGCTAAATATCTAAGAAAATGGAACTATAATTTCCTAATCTTGAATGGAGTACCAGAATCAGTAGCCGATTTCATACAGGGAAGAGCTTCAATTACAGTTGGTTCTATGCATTATCTTGCAAAAGTTAAACAAGCTGATGAATGGTATAATAGGGTTGTTGATAAATTGATTAAGCTATTTAAAAATAATTAATCTTTATTAATTTTATAAAATTCATTATGTGTATATCTCAGAGTGGTGAACACGGGAAGTTAAAGCAATTTGAGACAATTTGAATTTTATAAAATATTAAGAATGAAATAGCAGAATAATTTTTAGAATTTCTTATATTTTCATGTTTATCTTCTTAATCTTATCTTCTCCCTTAATTCTCTTAAAGTGTTCAATTTCAATTCTCATTCCTTCCGTTATCTCATCTCCAAATATCCATAATTCATCACAAAATTCTAATAGCTTTTTATTCATCTCTAATGCTCTTTCTCTATCTTTAGGATCTAAATCGTTCATAAACTGTGAGAAATAGACATGAGGAGCTATTGGTATGTATCCTAAATCTACCACATATCTGCAATACTTCTTAGCTTTTTCTATGTTTTCCTGTTTCCCTTGAAACGGTGAACAGACAAATATCACCTTCATCTCTTTATACAAAATGCACAAGAATCAATTATCTTCTTACCAGTGCTTTTTGCGAATTGTAATGCCTCCTCATAAGTTTCAAAGATGCCTTTCCAGAATCCATTATGAGTTCGATCTCTTCTGCGTCTTTTATACCAAGAACAATTCTCATCATGAATTATGGCTTTGTTATTAGGATGGTTTACATAAACTACATACCCCAATCCAATTCACCTCCTTATATATTGCCCTCCAACAGGAACAAACCTCTTAGGCTTTATAGGCTTATCGTATTTTCTTATGTCTTCAAGCTCGATTACGAGCCACTTCTTTTTCTTCTTCTCCGTCTTTCGCCCCCATCTTTCTTGAGATTTAACGTAGTCCTTAAGCTCTTCTTTCGTCAAAAACACTCTATTCCCATATATTTCGAATACTTTCATTGGATCATCGATGAGTTTTATCTCCTTGATCTTGGCTTCGCCCACGAATCCCTGATCTTCTCGTGATTGATAGAATACGAATTTCATTCTGGGTTTTAGCTCCTTCCAAACTGTAGCAGGCTTAACAAAAACATTCTTATCCTCTTTAAAGAATCGATCCATGAATTGTTTTGGAATCGGAAATGTTACTCCTACAATCTTCATATTATCACTCTCCTAAAAATTCAGTTTAGAGTAGCTTGATTATCACCACTAACCTCTTCATTGGTTTCTTCAAGTTCTGGAATTTCTTCCTCTCCTCTTATTGCGTGTCTCCTTGTTTCTCTTACTCCAGCTATTCTCCTTTCAACCATCTGATCCACAGCATTCTGAATTGCATAAACTTCAAAATCTGACAATCCAAGTATTTTTCCAATTTCTCTATCTATTTCATGAATTATTGGCTTTAGCAATTCTATTTGCCTTCTTTCAGTAGCTCCTCCAATTTCTCTGGCTTTAGCTTCAAGTTTATCAAATA
>QMZE01000065.1 GCA_003663025.1 Archaeoglobales archaeon | reverse complement strand
TGACAAGCCGTGAGCAATCTGATTTCCGTAAGCTTCGAGGGTTTTTGTTGAATCTAGGGAAGGAGATTCATCGGGATCGTTCTTTGTTAGAATTGCATACTTAACTTCATAGTTCGGGGAAGTGCCAGACGTCCAGACCAAGACGTATTTACCGCTTGAACTTGTGCTACCGTCATCGGCAATATCTGATACTGTTGTGACGTATATGTAGTTTGGATAAGTAGTCCTAACGTTTCCAACCTTAATTCCGTTTGATGAAGCCCAAGTTAGGACGAATCTGTAATAGGCAGAGGTTGCGTAGGGATGCTTACCCTGATAGATCGTAACGTTGTCATACCACTCGGTTGAATCTTCACCATAATCGTCATCTCCAGTGTCTCTAATAACCCTATAAGCTATGTTTCCGTTTTGTAAGCTACAAAACCCAAAACATCTTCGCCACTTGAGGGATTGAACCAGTGCTGATTTGAATTCCAACCATCTGTTTCGATGTCTCCATAATAGCTGTATCTGTAAACCAACAGTGCCACATCGTCACCTTTCACAAGCTGAATCTGATCAGCATACCGATAGTTTAAATTGATACTACCTAAGTTTTTACTCGTAATCAAATTTCCGTTTGTATCATACCAATTAGCATTTATTGATTGATCTGATGATTGGTAGTAAACGATTATGAACTGATTGTTGAGATAACAGCTCCTACTATATTCCTGATAACCCGTTGCGTATGTAACGTTTACGCACCACTTCTTGCTTTCATCGTAACCATAGTAACAGGCTTTGACGTCTATGTCGTATGTGCTGTCGATGTATTCTGTCCAAGTTACGAGGAATCCATTGCTTGTGGTGGTTATAGAATCCAGAGACCTCAAATTGGTAGTGTTGTAGATCTCGTAAATTGCTTTGGTTATGGAATCGTAGTTTCCATCTCCATCTGTGTCTGTCAAATTTGATATCATTGCGTATAGTCTGTCCGTTCCATCTTTCCTAATCCAAACCGTAACGAATTTACTCTTATCTGGACTTAAAGCTGATGTTTGAGTATACCAACCCTTAATACCTATACTTTCCCAATAACCCACATCCTCACCCAAAACCTCAACGTTCCTTTCAGATGTGTCAATAAATGTTGTGGTGTTGTAAGCGTTAACGGGAATAAGTAACAGCATGAGGGGGATGACAAAACGGATGATTTTCATCTTTACTCACCTCAAAAAAATTAAAAAAATTATCTCTTCCTCTTGACTACAATGCCCAAGAACATAGCTCCGCATATCAGTGCCATCAGAGATTCAAAGCTCGTAGCCTTTGCACCACCAACGATTGTTATCTTGTGTGCGGTCTGTGGATTTATTGAAAACGTTGGATCAACACCCACTATGAATGCATCGATCAGCGTGTAATTACCCACTCCCTGAACCCTGGTAGAATATAACTACACTCTGGTTGTTTGAGATCTCACTCCAATCTTCATAACTACCGTCTCCATCTGCTGTTCCATTCAATCCGTGAAGTTGCCACCATAGTCCCAGACTGTAACCTGTTGTAGGATTGGGAGTTGAACCGTTGTTTATGAGCATGCTCGACTGGTTAACCCAGTTTCCATCATCTTCGGGATCTCTCCATGTGTTGTTCCAGTTGTATGGTGTGAAGTTGATTGGAATCATGCCATAGACGTAAAGCTCTGGAGATCTCTCTGAACCAACATTTTCAACAACAACGTATATGTCATAGACGTTTGATGAATTTGGAATTACGTGCTTTGTAACCTTGATGAGGTAAGTTCCAATTATGTATATCTTCTCAATCACTATGTAACCACTACCGTAAGTTGCATTCGTTGTCGTTGCATAGCTTCACCATCCATAATTTGTGTTGTGTATTATCTTGAACGTGTAGTCAGCCCATATCACTGGGACATCACTATGATTAACTTAAGATTGTTCGTGGTGTAGCTGTTTGGTGTCAGTGTTCTTCATGGGAATATCGTAACCATGGGTGTTTCTGTTAGAATTGTGGAGTTACCGTTGTATTCGTCATTTATTACACCTGAAAATGTTCTCTGCTGGGTTGCCCAGAGTGTCGTGTTTGTTATAACGTATGCCAAACCACTTGCAGTGTTGTTTACAGTTGCATTACCAATCCAGCTCACCCGTATCGTTCTGATAGGGACCTCTCTTGTTGACACTGTTTGATTGCTAAGATACTTTGTTACGTTTAGTGTCAGGGAGGGCTGATTTATTGCAGTATTACCAAACTAAGTTTCATTTAAGCTTATATTCATAAATACCTTCCAAGTTACAATCCTGTTTGCAGGAACCTTTGAGACGTTGTAGCTCTCATCTACAATGAACGGTGAATCGTAGAAGTTTGAGATTGTGTAGTTGAAGTTTCCAACGAGCTTTGAAGGTGGTGTGAAGGATGTCTTTGGAATTATCTCAACGTTTATGTTACTGTCAGACTTGTAAAATACAGTTGGGGCTCCAGTGATGTTTGTCAGATTCACAGCAACTCACACATCATAAATGTTATCGTTACCTTTATTTGTAATATTTAGAAATCCAGTGACGTTTGTTTTGTATGTTTGGATGTAGTTGCCGTTCTGCCAGTCCATGTTAACCGTTGTGTTCACAAGTTCCCTAATTGTAACCTCAAGCGGTGAAGCTTATGCAATTCCCAATATTGTCGTTGCCACTACTACTAAAACCACCAACCTTCTCAACTCCATAATTCAAAGGCACACGGTTTAAATAAATCTTTTTGAAACATTTTTGAAATAATATAATTACTATTATTACAATAATGAACATGTATTCGCAAGTGTTACAGATTCAGTTTTGTGCAAAAATTGAAGCATGATTTAAAAATTTCATCAACAGAGTTGACAGACCGGATACATCCACCTTATGTAAAAATTTTAAATATTTAATATATAAGTCTTCTTAAGTGGACACATCTTATCACTAAAGTCTCCTCATGTAACTCCTAACAAAATATCTCTTCATGTTCAGTGGGTTCTCGAAGTATATCAGATTGGATTTCCTCGAAAGCTTGGCCATCCTCTCACACAAAGTTAAAAACCTCTTCTCTGGGTTCAACATTATTATTGTTAAACTTGCATCGACACTCCTAAGCCTCTCAGCTTCCCTCAATGCACACATGGTTGGAGTTAGGTAGGGATCGTAACTTGAAGTTGGCTCACCATCCGTAATTAAAAATATAACACCACTTCCCCTCCTCCTCTTAACTATGTCTCTTGCTGTCTTCAAAGCAAGACCTATGTCAGTCCTACCCCTAGTTCTAAGGTTCAGTATCTCGTCATCTCCAATCTTCATAACCCTGTGATTGAATGCAACTACGTGAAGCTCATCCATGTCACTCCTCCTAATCATCCTCCTCAAAGCCAAAGCAGACTCTAAAGCACCAATTATCTTCCTACCCCTCATCGAATCACTAACGTCTATCAACATAACATAGACACACCTTTCAACATGCTCACTCTCCCTGGCAACTAGATCCCTCTCATCAAATCTCAAGCTTGAATCCCTCAAAGCACACTTGACCAAGGTCTCCTGAATGTCTATAGAATCAAAACCATGCTTGAACTCGTCAAACTCTACAACCTCATTCCTCAAAAAGCTTGAAACTCCAATTTTCTCAGTCTCATGCTCACCAAAGTCTCTACCACCCAAATTCTGCAAAGAAAGTTGAAGGATTTTCTCACTCAAAACCCTCTCAGCCTGCCTTGTAAACCTGTATCCCTTGTAGTAGTCCTCCTCAAGGTATCCATCCCTCTTCAGATCCTCAAGTATCTCCTCGTAAAAGTAGTTTACAAGTTCACTTGCACTAACATCCTCTCTCTTAAGCTCACCCTCCTTCAACTTCCTCTTTATCTTCTCCCAAGCCTTCCTCTTAGCTTCGACGTAGTCTTCAAGCTTGTCACTCCAAAATCTACTTATGTATCTGTAACCCCTCATCATGTCGTTTAGTAGGAATGAGAAGTTCTCAAAGAAGCTCCTTATCTCCTCATTCTTAAGGTTCTCCCTTATATACTTAAACAGATTTACGTTACCCCTCTCCCTGTGATAGGGGTTGAAGAGTGAATAGAGGAGATCCTTTGCAAGATCCCCATCAATCTCCCTACCCTCTTCCTTACAAACCCTACACTCAGGTTTCGTATCCAGCATAGACATACCTACCAAACCCCACCTTATCGATAAGTCCAGTGCACCTCTTTATGGATTCTAGTAGTATCTCAAGTGCAGAGCTCAACTCCTCCCTCCTCCTTGCAATCAGAAGTAGTGTTCTATAAACGTGATCGAAATCCTCAATTCCATCAACCTTCTCAACGTCTATTGGTTCAAAGCAAAGCTCAGAAAGATCCTTCATCAAATCCTTAAACTCATCCCTTGGTATCTTGTTGTATATCTCACTGCATGTCTTGTTCAAAGCTTCCTCTGTTAGCTTTACGATTACGTCATCCTTGGATATCTCATCGTATTCAACCTCCATCCTACTCCTCAAAGCCAACTTCACTATCTCATAGTTCTTACCGTAATCTATCAGCATAGCACATACATGACCCTTACGGGTTGCAGATGCCCTTAGATGATCGAATAGCTTTATAGTTGCCCTACAGGATGGTTCAATCTCTATGAAGCTTGAAACTCTACACTCCTTACATCTCGCAAGCCTAACAATCCTTGCAAGTGTCTTTAGATGCCAATCTGGAAGTATTGCCCCATCCCTCAGACTCATGTTTCTCAGTCCAATCTCAATCTCCTCCTCAAGTGTTTCGGGGGGTCCTATGAACACCTCCTCCATTCTATCCAGTAGTGGTTCCTTTATGTCAGAAACTCCCCTGTAGTTTGCTGGATTTGTTGATGCTATGACTATAGTGTCAATCTTCATTGGTATTATGTCACCCTCTGGCGTTGTTATCTGCTTCTCCTCAAGAAGTTCATGTAGGAGTGTTTGAAGGGCTGAGGGGATTGCCCCAAGCTCATCAAAGTATGCAATACCCCTGTGAGCCTTCAAAACCTTTCCAGGTGTAAAAACTTCAGGATGATCCAAATCGTAACCTTCTCTTATCTTCTGAATGCTTATTCCACCTATGAGCTGTCGAGTTGTCATCATGGGATCTCCAGCAATCCTTATCCACTTCCTTGGAATCCAAGTCAACTCCACAACTTCGTTTTCAAGTAACTTCTTCTTACACGAGAAGCAACTTGGTTGAGTTGGATCACACCCAATCTTACAACCCTTCACGGCCAACATCTTCTCTGGTAAAAGCTTAGCTATCGACTTACTGAATGTAGTCTTCCCGTAACCCTTCCTACCTCTAAACAAGACGTTACTACCACTCATCAGTGCATTCTTTATCATCTCCTTCTCAACATCCTTACCAACGATCTCTGGAAACGGATCCAAACTCCTACTCTCATACTCAAGAATTGACTCCCTGACGTATTCCACTATGCTCTTTGAATGGTAATCCCTTAACTCCTCACACCATATATCCACTTCCACACCATCCAGTAGGAATCTAGGTGCGTTGCTTGGTTTTATTACGACATCCTCAAATATATACTCCATCAAGCATCTTTCTACACATAATTATTTTACTCTTTTGGTATCTACCGTTTTAACATCTCCTCAATAGATCTTATGTATTCTTCTGGCAAGCCATGAGTCCTTGCACCCCTTAATATTCTTTCTATGCAAGATCTGTCTGGCTTCACATCCTCAACAACCCTCCCAACGTATGTCCAGGCTTTTACCCTCTCACAGTTGACAATAACTTCAACCTCAATCCTACGATACCTAGGAGAAACGTTATCCAAGAGTTCGAGTGTCCTCTCGTCAACCTCATAAACGACTCCCCAAACACCCTCCCCACCAAACTCTATGTTTGGATTTCCAGTTCCATAGGGAGATGGGACGTTGAAAGTTATCCTATAATTTGGAAGGAAAGCCTTCCTTGCAGTTTTCACCCTCTTTTTAAGTATCTTCCCAGCTTTTTCAATATCCATGAGTGTCCCATAGGCAAACAACAGCATAACAGTGGTAACTTTTAGACTTTAAATGTTTATGGGATGTCAACTTAAGAAAACAATATTTTTATTTACAAAGAATTGTCAACAACAATCGATTCTTTATTATAAGAAATTTAAATGTAAATAATTAATTTATCTTAACTTAAGTTGACACGTCTATTTGCAGAGGATGACAACTTAAAAGACATCACCATGATAGACATCTCTTTAAGTTATACAGAGCGATGAAAGATAGGATCCAAGATTCTATGGTCTCAAAGGATAAATT
>QMZE01000064.1 GCA_003663025.1 Archaeoglobales archaeon | reverse complement strand
TAAGACAGACATTAATTATTTATATTTAAATCTCATATAATAAAGATTTTGATAGATTGTTGTTGACTATTCTTTATAGCATTAATAAAAATTAAACTAATTTTATCTTAAGTGGACACATTCTTTTAAACTGCAGGAAAAATATAATAGCCAGCAACAAACCATTTAAAGAAAAATTAGAAAGATACTTATCTTCAGGTATAAGCGATTTTGCAATTATAATAGGAGATATTATGATTGAAATTTGGTGAATCTACAAGAAAGATAAGAAAATTAATAGACAGAGCTATAAAAATTTGGATTAAAAATTATTGAAAATTCAATTTCTCTTCCCAAGTCAACTCCAAAAATTTTATGGCTCTTGTGACTTTACAAATGAGTTATCTCAGACTCAATCCAACAGACTTCTACCGTATTTCGTAAAAACCCTCACCTCTGGAAAGTCCTTCCTCAGCATGTTAATTAAAACTGCCAACTCCATGTCAAATCTCTTTTTCTCAATTTTAACTCCTTCGTGAGACTTTTGAAGTGGTCTGAAGTAGCCGTTGCTTTCATGCCAGAGTAACATTCCAATCATGTCATCAACTCTGCGATTACTTTGAACCATGTAGATGTTTCCACCCTTCATAGTCCTAACGTAAGCAACGGAAATCCCCCTTTTAATTGTCTCAAATACGTTTGGAAAGAAATCCTTCAAAACCCTTGGAATCTCATGCCTCACTTTGAAATTCGTTGAGATGTAACCTGTTGTCTCCTCTCCAAAAACCTCCCTCAAATATGCATCCAAAAATGACGAATCAACTATATCCAAACCTACATCCCTAGTAATCTTTCTGCTGTAAAAGCTCTTGGCTACATAGACAACATCCCTATCAAGCAACCTTTCGAGGGAGTAGAGGTATTCCAAGTAGCTCAAAATAACGTGAATCGTATTTCTTGCATCATCCTTGCTCAGTTTTTCCTCCCTGAACACAACCCTCAAGATGTCTTCAACAACCTCCGCATCGTAACCCATCTCAACAGCCTTTTCAACGAACTTGGATAAATCACTGTAAACGCAACCCTCCAAAGCCTCTACATGGTGTGAATACTCGTCAATGCATAAATCTGCAAGAATTCCATTGTAAATTTTCCTTTCCCTCTTAAGCCGACTTCCAAGCTCGTCGTAATGATCTTCAAGCCTACCTAAGAAGTCATCGACAAAATCTTTTAGCCTTCTCTCTCCCAAAGCTCTGCGAACTGTAGCTATACCTCTAACGCTTTCAGGATAGATTGGTGGTCTTATTAGTGATCCCGTTAGTGTTCCATCCATTAAAACAAAGTCAACATCCTCCCCAACGATGTATCCCAACTTGTTTTCAAGGGTCTCCATCTGAAGTCTCACGATCTGATCTGATATTTCTTGATTGTATAACATTGCATTTGTATAAATCAATCTATAATTAGGTCCATTTCCAAACGCAAAGGATGAAACTGTGTAAACTACAACACCACTAAGCAAAGCCTTCCCCTGACTACCGTCTATTGCGTAAGTTTTACTCTCAACCCTCTCTGGTAAAGGCTTCCAATCAACATCCTCAAGCCTATCCCTAACTTTTTCATACTCCCTCCTAAGCATCTCCTTTATCCTCAAGACACTCTCCCTATCCATCAGCCTATACACGTTTCCACCCTCGAAACACCATTCTCCAAACTTACCCTAACAACTCTATCAGCCGACTCCCTAAGTTCTTCATCGTGTGAAACGACTATAACTTGAGGTATCTTCCTCAGATACCTGTTCATAATCTCAACAAGCTTCCTCCTCCTCTCCTCATCTAAGAAGGGTGTTGGTTCATCCAACATGAGCAGACTCATCTCTCCAGCCAGATAAAGTGATAGTGCCAATCGAAAAGCCAATCCTAAGGCAATCCTCTCCCCACCACTCAAAAATCCCAATCCAAACTCCCTACCGTTGTAAACAACTCCCAACCTAACCTTGTTCTCCTCAGCCTTCACAACAACACCAGAATACTTCTCCTCTGTAAGCTCCTCAAATATCTTACTTGCAATCTCTCCAACCTCAGCTAAAGCTCGTTCTCTCAACATGGCTTTAAACCTCTTAACCTTCTCCCTAAGTTCCTGAATCTTCTTCTCAGCTCTTTCCAAGCTCTTAAGTTCATCCTCCTTAGCTTTCCTCCTATTCCTCTCCCCTCTCAACCTCTCAAGCCCATTCTCAACTTCGACCCTTTTCTTCTTCAACACCTTCAACTTGGTGACCTTCTCCACTAAAGCATCTCTCAGACTCTTCTCCTCATCCTTCAACCTCTCATGCTTCTCTTCGCTGTAAGAGGATTTCATCTTCAAAAGTTTATCTTTCAAAAGATTAACCTCATCTTTCAAAGTCGTAAGCTTTTCCACCATCTCCATCTCATCCTTTCTCAGTCTTTCAATCTTCTCCCTCTCACGAGCAAGATCATCTCTTACACGTTTTAACTCTATATAACGTTCGTATTTGGGCTTAAGATTCGAAATAGTCTTATCCAACTCCTCAAGATTCGAAAATCCAGCATCTTTCAGATTTTTCTCAATCTCTGTAAGTTTCGTTTCGAGAAACTTAAGACGTTTCAAAAAACCTTCTCTTTCGGATTTAAGTTCTCCAAGCATTTCAATCTCCGATCTAAGGGTTGAAATCTGACCTTCCAACTTTTGAACCTTGTTTCTTAAATTTTCAAACTCAGCGTAAGCCTTCTCCAACCCTTCAAAGTCGTAATTTCCGAGTTCTTCCTCAATCCTTTCAATCTGCTCAAAAATATCTTTCTGCCTAAAGAACTCCTTCTCCTTCTTCAAAATTCTTTCTACATCTGTAAGCTCATATCTAAGCTTTCTTTCCTCGTTTTCCAAATCATTCTTGTCCTTCTTTATCTTCCCAAACTCCCTCTTGTAGTTTTCAATCAGTCTTATTCTGTGCTCATCGGTAAGCTCCGCACCACAAACTGGGCATTTTCCCTTAGCCTTTTTCAGTTCTAAAATAGCCTTCTTCAGCTCCTTAGCCCTGTTATCAAGTCCTCCAACTCTCTCACGAATCTCCTTAAGTCTCTCTATAATTTCGTCTCTCCTAACCTTAGCACTCTCGATCTCCTCTTCAAGCTTCCTTATGCCTTCTTCATCAAACTTCAGTTCTTTCCTAAGCTCGAACAGGCGTGATTTTAGATTTTTAATCTTCTCGTAATCTTCAACGCAAGTCCTAAGCTCCTCTATCCTCTCTATACAATCCTTCTTAATCTTTTCAAACTCTTTAACCTTCTCAGCCTTTTTCTCAACCTCTTCAATCCTTCTTTCGACGTTCTCAATTTTCTGTTTGCATGCGTCTATCTGCCTCTCGATCTTAGCCTTTTCATCAACGAACAGCCTTCTCAGAGATTCAAGCTTCTCGTAAAGCTTTGCATCATCCTCTATCGAGTCAAGCTCTCTTACCAATACCTCAAGTTCCTCAATCATCTTTTTGCTCTCCTCCATTTGGTCTCGAACATTTTTAAGCTGTGTATTGAGTTCCTTAAGGTCACTCTCCTTGTCTTTCACAGCTATCAACGTTTTATTTATCCTCTTCTCAAGGTCGTCGTAGAACTCTAAACACTTCGAAACCTCCTCCAAATCCTTCTCGATCTTGGGAATCTCCTTTTCAAGATTCTCAATCTCTCTTGAAGTTTTAGAAAGTTCATCCTCCATGTCTGATATTAGTCTGTCGATGTTCGATGTCTCTTTCAGATAATCCCTAATCGAATCTATTCTGTCCCTAATCCTCTTTTTAACCTCTTGTAGATTTTTGTAGGCGTTTTCAAACTTCTCCAGACCCAAAACTTGTCTTACAAGTTTATCCCTACTCTCATCGCTTTCGAGTATTGCCTCTATCTCACCCTGCCTAACGTAAACAGCATTTACAAACACGTCGTATGAAATCAATCTTTCCATCCAATCTTTAACTGCCCTCTGACCGCTTTCGAGCCTTTTCCATTCTCCATTCTCGTAACATTTGACAAAGGCCAATCCATTGGTTATATCCCTGTAAACCTGATATTTCAAACCATCTTTCTCAAAGAAGACAGTTATCTTAGTAGATGAACCACCAACTCTCTGAAAATCATCCTTTTTCAAAATCGCTCTCGGTTTGTCCCAATAAAAACCAACGAGTATTGCATCTAAAAGTGAGCTTTTACCAGAACCGTTCTGACCAACTATCAGATTTATACCCCTTGTGAACTTTACGTTCGTTAATTTGTGTGATCTAAAGTTTTCGATGATTACCTCCTCAATCCTCATAACTCACACCCCAGTCCAAAAGACTCTTAGGTTTTCTCAGAGTTTTTGTTTCCATCTCATCGGATTGAACTAAAATATTTACTATATCCTGAGCATTATAATCTTTCCCTCCAGCAAGCTCTATAACCTTAAGCTCAACCTCATCAAAGAAATCCTCAGGCTTAATCTTTTTACCCCCCTTCATCTTTACCCTCTCAAACCTCGTTCTGATTTGAACGTATTTACCCCTAACAATTCCCTGAATCGAAGAAACATCGTAAGGTTCCCTCCATCTCAAATCGATTCTAACAAAAGAATCACTCGAAATCTTACCCCCAATATCCATGAGAAGTTTTTTGACAGTCTTCTCATCAGCTTCTATCTTCACATCTATAAAAGGTCTGACGTTAAGCTCCAAAAATCTGGGTTCAAAATTTTCAACGATGTAAAACCCCTTCTTAGTTCCGCCAATGGTCTTCAACCTCAATCCATCCCAGTAAAACCTTACCTCGTAATCTCCAAAATCCCAGCGTTGAAGAGAACCAGGATAAACAAACTTTCCAATATCGTAGTTTGTCTCAAAAGCCTTGTGTATGTGTCCCATCGCATAGTATAAATATCCCCTTGGAATGTCCTCCATCTTAAGCTCGTAGCTACCCGAACCAAATCTCTCAGCAATCTCCTTAACTCCCTGATGAAGCATCAGTATAGCATCACATTCGGGCTTGAATATCTTTCTTATGTCTTTCTTCTCAAACCAAACTGAGCTCATGTAACCCATTCCGTGAATCTCAACATCTCCAAAAACCCCCTTAACGATATAACCCCTGTCAATCTTTTCACTCACAAGCCATCTGTTTTCAACTCTCTCATCCCTAAAACCTATCAGATTTATCAGTTCAAGACTCTCAAGAAGATGATAAACGGAAACCTTCCTCCTAGTTCTATCGTGATTTCCATCTATTGCAAAAACCGGAATCCCCCTCTCTCTGGGAATCGATAAAACATCCATAGCTTCCTTTAGGGTTTCTGGAGTTGGTCTGCTGGTGTGGAATAGATCTCCAGAGATAAGTATGAAGTCGCAAGATTCAACTGCAATCTCAACAGCCCTCCTAAATGACTCAGCAAATTCTGCAGATCTATAGGGAAGTTTATACTGCTCATAACCAAGATGAACATCGGCAATGTGTGCAAACCTCATAAATCTATCTCAACCCCTTTCTCCTCGTAAAACTTTTCAATCTCTTCAATCTCCCTCTCCCTCTCAACCCTCTCCATCCACCTCCTCACAACACCAATGTCCTCCCCACCGTATTCTCCCCCAATCTCCTTGAAGTTGTGTATCTTTACAAGGGCTGGAATTGATATTGCCTGTCCAACTATCACAGCCTCACCCCTACCAAGGGAAGCAATATCCCTTAGCAAATCACCACTCAACTGTTCACTTGCCTTTAAGACGTAGTCTTGATCCTTTGGATTGACAATCTTGAGTATTATCTTAGTGTTTGTCTGACTCAAAACATCCTCATTAAGCTTGTTTGGTCTCTGAGATACAATTCCAAGACCTACACCAAACTTCCTACCCTCCCTTGCAATCCTACTTAGTATCCTAGCGGAATCACATTCCTCACCCTGAGGTGCAAATATGTGTGCCTCCTCAACGATCAAGAGTATGGGTTCAGCCAAGGCTGGATTTTTAATCTCCACATCTCTCATAAACTTCTCAATCTCCCTTATCTTTTCTCCAACCCTACCTCTACCCAACTTCAACCTCGAAATAATCTTTCTAGCCTTCTCGTAATCAACCCTAACTTCAAATATCTTACCCAGAAGTTTACCAACAACAACCTTCATCTGTCCCTCCTCAAGGGTTCCCAAATCTATTACGTTGACCTTTCCACATTCAATTTGAGATGTTAGGTCTTCACTGGTTAGCAGGTTTCCGTAGTTCCTTAGAAACCTTGAAATCCTTATGATAACTCCAACTATTGAGTTTCTCTTTGTCGAATCCAAAACCTCTATCTGCTTGTATCTACCTTCAAATGGATCCCAATAAC
>QMZE01000063.1 GCA_003663025.1 Archaeoglobales archaeon | reverse complement strand
TTCGACTATAGAGCGGTAGTTAAGGTAGAGGTAATCAGTGTTCCTGAACCTGGGGAGGATACGATAATTCAGGTTGTTAGTGAGACAACTGGTGAGACAGTATTTTCTGAGACAATATCTGGAACTGGGAGCTTAGACATTACTGGGTTGGAGCCTGGGAGCTATTATATGAAGGTGATAAATGCTGGTAACATTTTGAACACATCAGATCCGACGACGTGGGATAAGAAGTCAGTTGGAGCTGACTTTGTAGAGATAGAGAATATCACCCTTAACTTTGATGTAAAGATAAAGGGTGCATCTGATGTTGAATGGGTTAACGATGAGGCACCGTTGATAATTCAGATTTGCTCTGTTGAAAATTAAGCGTATGACTTGGAGATATATGAGTAACAAACAGCATCTAACAAAATATTATCCATTTATAGTCAAGTGCATAACGTTTTAAACTTAAGGTTATAGAAAAGGTTATAGAATATGCTAATTTTACAGTTTATATGCAACTGTTAAGCTGATAACTGTTGAGATTAAGTATAACTCTTTCTGCACAGAACTATAAATTAGATTCTACTACCATCACTTTTTCAACAGGGTTAAGTTGCTCTATTGAAAAAGTTTATGATAAGGGATGAAAAGGGTGTAGAGTGGCAACGAGGAGGGAAGTAGTAGCGGGGAAGTGTTATGAGGTATACAAGAAGGCACTACCGAAGTATAAGATGGGACCAAAGAAGTATGAGTTCTGGCAGTTGATAGCAATGTTTTTGTACGGTATAGTATACAATCTAAATAGAGGAATTTTTGGTGAGTGAAGTGCTTAGGAAAGCTTTGAATCTAAAGAAGGTTCCCCACCATTCAACGATAAAGCAGTGAAAAGGCTGAAAGAGGTGGATTTGAAGATGTGAGGAGAGTACAAAACTGGACGTAAAGTTAGAAGTCTTAATAGATTCTACTGGGTTAAGGGAAGACAATGTGAGTTATTACTACGCTAAGAGGAGTGGAAAGAAGAGGAAGAGTTGGATTAAGATGACTGTAGTTGTTAACGTGGAATCTCAAATGATTTTAGCTGAAGACGTTAGGAGAGGACTGGGGAACGATGGAATAATTTTGAGAGAAATGGTTGAGGAAGGTGATATTCCTGTGTTTTATTAGATTCAGGTTGTAAATGAAGAAATAGTAATCTTTAACCTTAGAAGAGATAGTTGTTACAAATCCCAAGAAAGAATAGATGTTTACCTTAGATGGTTATTCTACCGTATTGGATATGGTAAGAGGTGGTTAGTTGAAACTGTCTCCTCCGTCATCAAGAATTCGGAGATAATAAAATCTCGTTCTCCTCATTCCATGTTCGTTGAAACTCATCCCAGTTATCTGAAGATTCTTTATTCCTAACCTCAACATTACTTATCTTTCTTCCCTTACTTAATTTAATTTTCAACAGAGCAAAATAATCTCGTAAATTTTCACATATTTATTTAACAAAACGGACAACTCGAAATCAAATAAAAATTTTTAACTCCATTTAGGTTGACCCAATTGCCAACTTTCGGAATTACTCTGAAGTGCGGGGCTTCTCCCGTTCTACCTGCCTTTACGGCAGACTGCTTCATACAGGAGTTAAGGGCTTGCCTACTAAAGCCCCATCTCATCTGACTCGTTATCCAATGAGCCACACACCCCCTCTTGGAAACTTTCTACTTTTTAATAAAAATATTTAAACTATCATCAATAATCTCCACCCACCCTTCCCCTTGTCTGCTTTGAGATGTTTTACAAGAGATAATTTTATAATAAACGACATCCAAAGTTAGATAACTATCATCACTCTTTCAACAGAGCACGTTCAAAACAATATGCTTATTTATACATAGACGTAACCAAGAATATGAGATACTTCAGATATTCATTGACGTTTGCATTTGGAATTGGACTACTTCTGATTGGACTGACATTCATAACATACTTCCAACTTCGTTACACTTCAAATCCATTTCTGATTGAGATAACGTTCTCCCTCATTGGTCTTGGAGTTCCCCTCACAGTTCAGGGTATATCTGGAATGTTTGGATACGTTAGGTATTCAAAGTTAACAGGAATAGTTGGTTTTTCTCTGTGTGTTTTTGCAGTTCTCTCCTTCTTGATACTATTTCCAGAAAACTGGACATACCCAAACGTCTCAATCGTTGCAACAGCTTACGCATTTGGTTTGGTCTTCACATTTGGAGGTTTGTTTGCCGAGGTTGTTCAGAGGTCTATTGAAAGTAGGGAGAAAACTGAAGAAGTTAAGGAGGAGATTGAAGATTTGACATTTTTTGAGCCAGTCAACCTTGAGCCAGAGATAACCATCAAGGATTTTGATCTTAACGTTAAGGGTGTTGAAAGGATTGGTAAGGTTATAAAGGTTAAGGACAACGTTGAATACGATGCGAGTCTGTTGAACAGAGTTAGGGAGGGTAAGCTTGAGGTTAGGATGAAGGATAAAGAGATTTCAGAGATTTCAAAGATTTTAAGGGATATGGAAGATAGAATAAAGAGGGATTAACCTTTTAAACTTCAAACCAACTTTTTACATGGCCAAGGGTTTGGATGTTGGGACAATGAATATTGTCTGTTCTGGGATGGAGGGAGACAATGTAGTATTCATTCAACAGAGAAACGCATTCTTGGAACTTGATTACAGCGATCTAACAAAGATGATGCTCGACAATGCAAACGTTCAGTATGTAATAAGGGGTGACAGGATATACATACTTGGAGACGATGCTCTGAAGTTTGCAACTGTATTCAAGAAACCAACTAGAAGACCAATGAGATCTGGAATTCTTAGTCCAGATGAGAAGGAGGCAATCCCAATAATAAGGCTCATACTTGAAAAGATACTTGGAAGGCCAGATGGTGAAGAGGTTATATGTATAACCTCTCCAGCAAACCCAATAGACTCAGACATAGAGCCAACTTACCACAGAAAGACTATGGAAGCTTTGGTGAAGAAGCTTGGATACAAGCCATTCACAATAGATGAGGGTTTGGCTGTCATATACTCGGAACTTGCTGAGAACAGCTTTACAGGAGTTGGAATAAGCTTTGGTGCAGGTTTGACAAACGTCACAGTATCATACTTTGCAGCACCAATAGTTTCATTCAGCATTGCAAGAGGGGGTGACTGGATAGATGAGAACGCCTCAAAGGCTACTGGAATTCCAAGGGAGCATGTTTGCTCAATAAAGGAGAGTAGCTTTGAGCTTAAGTATGAGGTTGAGCTTGGAAGTGTTGAAGGTGCTTTGGCAATATACTACGACTATCTGATTACGTATGTTGTTGAGAACCTTAGGAGGAAGCTTACAGAAGTCTCTCCACCCCAAGTTGAGTTTCCCATTGTCTTGGCAGGTGGAACTGCAAAGCCAAAGGGATTCAAGGAGGCTTTTGAGGAGAAGATTTCAAAGGTTGGATTTCCAGTTGACGTTTCAGTTATAAAGGTTGCAAGGGAACCACTCTTCAGCGTTGCAAGGGGTTGCCTAATTGCAGCTAAAACAAAGGAGTTCCGTTAAATTTATTATTGTAATCATAGTCTTATTGTGATGATTAAGAAGGTCTCACTTGGAATTGAGGAGTTGGACAGACTTTTGGGTGGAGGAATTCCAGAACCTTCAACTTTGCTGATAATTGGTGACGTTGGAACTGGTAAGAGCATTCTATGTCAACAGTTCGCATACTTTCAGGCAAAGTCTCACCACAATGTAATCTATTTTTGTATTGACAATCCTCCAAAAGAAGTTAGATCTAACATGGAGACTTTTTGGGATTTGGAGGACTTGGTTGGTTTGACGTTTGTTGACGTTCACAGTGAAGAGCCTGGGATGATGTGGATAAACGTTTACAACTATGAAGATCTTTTGAGTGGTATCAGGAGGTATTTCAAGGGGAGTAGGTTTGTGTTTGACTCAATCTCAACACTTGCAATGATACACGGTGAGAGGAAGGTTTACGACCTTGTAAGGAAGATACAGTCTTGGACTTTGAGATCTGAATCCATAAGTGTGATCAGTGCAGTTAGGGGTATGCATTCAAGGAGGTTTGAAATTGCAATAAAGCAGGTATTGAACAACGTCATGCTACTTGAGAAGGAGGGTGAGGAGGTTTTTGTAAGTGTCGAAAAGACTATGAAGACTCACAGAGTTAAGGGTAGGTTTGGATTGGAGATTGATGAGAGGGGAATTAGGATAGTTTTCTGATTTTGGGCAATCATTTTATATCAATTTGCAAACGTGAGAATGTGCAGGAGGTCAGATACCTGATACTTAGACCTTTGGGATACCCCTTAAAGGCAAGTTACCACGAGTATCCAGTTGTGGATAATCCAAGAGTTTTTGAGAGGTATGCAAAGGATCAGTGGAAGGGTGAGTTTGTTTCGAAGGGTAAGATGCTCTTCGATTATCGCATGTTTCCCGACTTTGCATTTGAGGTTGTGAATGCCGAGCCTGAGGGTATAATTACGGATTTAACACGAATACTTGTTGAAAATCCCAGGAGTGTGATTGAGACTGAGATTGTGAAGGATGTTGGGATATGCGATGTTGTTGGTCAGGATGAAGCTAAGAGTAAGGTTAAGGTGATACTGAAGTTCCTTCAGAACCCTGAGAAGTTTGGAAGGTGGGCTCCAAAGAACGTTCTATTTTACGGACCACCTGGAACTGGAAAAACCATGACTGCAAAGGCTTTGGCAAACGAAGCAAACGTTCCTTTTATATCTGTGAAGTCAACAAAGCTCATTGGAGAGCATGTTGGGGATGGAGCTAGGAGGATTCATGAGCTTTATGAAAGAGCTAGGCAGGTTGCACCTTGCATAGTGTTTTTGGATGAGTTTGATTCAATTGCATTGGACAGGAGTTATCAAGATTTGAGGGGAGATGTGAGTGAGGTTGTAAATGCTCTGCTTACTGAGTTGGATGGTATCGAGATGAACGATGGGATCTGCACGATTGCAGCGACGAACAGGATTGAACTGCTCGATCATTCGATAAGGAGTAGGTTTGAGGAGGAGATAGAGTTTACATTGCCAAATTTTGAGGAGAGGTTGAGTATTTTGAAGAACAACTTGAAAGATTTTCCTCTTAAGGTTAGAGCAAATCTGAGAGTTGTTGCTGAAATCACGGAGGGATTCAGTGGTAGAGATTTGGTTGAGAAAGTTATAAAGTCAGCTCTGCATAAAGCTATAGCTGAGGAGAGGGATTACATTGAAACATCTGATTTGGTCAGGGCTGTTGAGAGGATAAAGAAGCCAGTTAAGCAACCACCAAAGCAGATGTTTGTTTGATTGCCTTTAAAATTCTTGTTGAATATTGGATTGGAAATGAGAATAATCAGATGTGGTAGTAGAATAGCTTGACGATTGAGATTTTGAGCTTCTCATCACATTCCTTCAAAGCTTCAGCCAGATTCAGAGATAGGTTGCCTAGGATTGGTTCGGTAAAATATTCAGAGCTAAAGCCAAGATTATGGCGTCTGTTATTGGATGTTCAAATATTGAGTGTATAAATTCCCTCGAAGTTGACATTTTGATTGCCAGAATCAGCTATAAAATCCTTGATAAGGTGTAAGCTGTAAACGGTTTGTTAGTTTAACCAACCTCTTAACTTTATCCTTGTCTTTCTCGTAAATCTTCCTGACGAAATTCAACAAATTCAAACTTGAAAGTTCCTCTTCTTCAACATCTATACCCTTATCATTCAAAACCTCTCAAGCAACTCAAACTCTCCATTTTTCTTACGTCAACCTCCCTTTTCATGTATTTGGCAAATACATCTTCCTTTTTATCACCAACAATCCTCATCACCAACCAATATCTTAACTATTATAACGTGTTACTCTAAGAAAATTTAACGTTTGTTAAACTGACCCAGTTTTCTTACATTTTCAAGGCTCATACTATTACACCTGTATTAAGGATAACGAGAAATAAAACAATATCACTTTTATCTTATTTTCTCTTGGCTTCTTATTTCTTCATAAATATTTAAGGAGCTATCTTTACCCCCCACGTGTTTTAAAACTTAGTGTAAAAACAAATATGCCAAGCTTCTTCTAATTTTGATTTTTATGCTATAATGGAGAAATGCAGAAATCTTTATGTTGGCACAATTTCAACTCATCAACAGTTTTGGATTACACCGTTTAATCTCCACTCACCAAAGCTAGACCTATGACAATCAAAATAGCTCCAATCACGACCTTAGGACTCACACTCTCCCCCAAGAGTAAAGATGAAAATATCACTGTGAACAAAGGATAGATTGATGTAATTGGAACAACCTTTGAAGCTTGTGATAGCTTTAGAGCTTTGAAATACACAACCATTGCAAGCCCACTTGCAATTATTCCTGCAACTATCAAAAGTATAGTGTTCTTTACTGTTAGCTTGGAAGT
>QMZE01000062.1 GCA_003663025.1 Archaeoglobales archaeon | reverse complement strand
GTTGTTTATTTTGCAATTGGAAGAAAAACCAAACTAATTTTAAACTATCTTGGATATAGAGATTATAGGGATGTAATAAAATTTTTGGAGGGAATACCTGAAGAAAAAATCTGAAAGAATTACTTTCGTTTCAGACGCTTACATCAACTACCTCAATCTTCTTCCAGATTACTTAAATTGCATAATCATCAATAAATCCAAATTGAAAAAGAGAATAAAGAACTAAGAAAAGGTTTGGGTGAAGTAAATAGAATAGAACGTTTCTTCGCCTACATTAAGATGCTGGTTCTCTCAATTCACTCGTAAATCACTTAAAATTATTAAATCTATTAATACACCCAAACTCAAATTAGATCTCTTCACTTACTTTTGGAATATGGGTATGTTTTGATGCTACTACCTATGAAAAGGTCCAGTATTAGTCTTCGTGATATTACATCTGACAGTTCTCGCCTAAGGTTCCTCATAGTGGCACATGAATGTAAGGATTGGAATACGGCACACATAGTTCATAACCTATTCTATTAAAATTTTAGGACTTTCTTTCACTCTATCGCAAGGATGTTTACCCGTTCTACAATACTCTTTAAAGTGCTCGAGCCATTTCGGACTTACCGCTGGACAATCTTCTATGAACTTTACAAAGTTTTTAAGCTGTTTAACCGTTTCAGGATGTAGTATGTGCTCTATTGTGCATGCATCTCTCTCAGCAATGTCTTTCGGAATTCCTAAAGCCGTAAGAAACTTTACGAGTGTTTCTCTTCTCTCCCTAACATCCATCGCCACTTCTTTTCCCTTTTCAGTCAAAGCTACAAAAAGTCTCTTTCTATAAATTACGTAGCCCTCTCTTGATAGCTTTTCGAGCATTTCGGAAACCGTAGCTGGTCTTACATTCAAATATACAGCTATTTCCTTAACCCTTGCAAAACCCCTATTCTTACATAACTCGTAAATAGCTTCCAAATAATCCTCAGCCCTCCTTCCCAACATCTACAATCACCTTCATGGCCAAACCTCTACCTATAACAAACTTCGTCCCATTTATCAAAATCAGCATAGCCCCTCCTCTCCTACCCAAAACCTCAATCTCCCTACCTGGAATTATTCCCATAGACATGAGCTTCCTCATAGCCCCCCTCCCACCAACAACATCCCTAACTACAGCCTTTGAACCTTCAGGTAACGTTGCAAGAGGAATTAGGTTCATCGAAATTAGGGTAACCTAACAATATAAAATTTTTTCGGTTTGCCTAACTTTTTCTGAGTAGTATTGTTAAGACTCCATCCCTCTTATCTATCTTGATCAAGTTAAAATCTGTATCTGAGCTTTTTAGAATCTCAATGACATCCTCCTTTTCAAATGTCCATGGGATTTCGGTTCCAAAAAGCTTGATGTTAAAATCCCTGTATGTCTTGAAGATCTCAAACTCCTCATCACTCAAAATTCTCTTCGCTTTATCCAAGCTCATCTTGAGGGGTGTTGGATCCTTTACAAGTGTAAATCCACCGGAAACCAGAACCCTACTTATCTCTTCAAAAAACCTCTCTGGAAATCTTAGTGCATGAAGGACACCCGTTGAAACTACAAAATCAAACGAGCAATTCTTAAACGGTAGGAGGTAAGCATCAGCAACGACAAAATAAGCTTTACCCTTGGTATAGTGTGTAAAGTATTTAAAAAATGTCCTCGTGCAATCAATCCCTACGCACTCACATCTCAAAAGCTTTAAGATCTCTGATAGGAGAATTCCATGTCCAGTTCCTATGTCGAGTAATCTCTTGGGATTTAAGCTTGCAACCTCAACCGCAACACTACGATAAAACTCCCTTCCAGCATACTCGGATATCTTGACGTAAGTCTCTACACACTCGTTTGGAATTCTCTCTGGTAGGTATTCCATAAAGACTTTTAACCCAAGATAAATTTAACCTCATGTTTGAGCTTTTGAAGAGGTTGAGTGATGCACATGGTATAAGTGGTTACGAGGATGAGATAAGGGAGATAGTTAAATCTGAGCTTGAGGACTATGTAGATGAGATAAGGGTTGATAAGCTTGGAAATCTAATATGCGTAAAGAACGGTGGTGAATTTGAGGTTATGGTGTGTGCTCATATGGATGAGATAGGATTCATGGTTAAACATATAGACGAAAAGGGTTTCATAAGATTTGCACCAATTGGAGGTTGGTTCAGTCAAATTGCCTTGGGTCAGAGGGTTGTGTTGCATGGGAGTAAAAAGGTCTATGGTGTCGTAGGTTGCAAGCCCCCTCACGTTATGAAGGATGAGGAGAGGAAGAAGGCTGTTGAGATTAAAGACATGTTCATAGATGTTGGTGCTGAGAGTAGGGATGAAGTTGTCGAGATGGGTATAGACGTTGGAACTCCAATAACAATTGACAGGGAACTTGTTAAAATGGGTAAGAGGGTGACTGGAAAGGCTTTGGATGATAGGGTAGGTTTGGCTGTGATGATCGATTCTTTAAAGCAGACTGAGAGTGATGCAACTATTTACGTTGTTGGAACAGTTCAGGAGGAGGTTGGATTGAAGGGTGCAAGGGTTTCAGCATTTGCAATAGAGCCAGATGTAGCTTTGGCTTTGGATGTTTGTGTTGCAACTGACTTCCCTGGAACTGAGTCCCTGCACATGGATATAAAGCTTGGTAAGGGTCCAGTTATAACGATTGTGGATGCAAGTGGTAGAGGTTTGATTGCTACAAAGGACGTTGTTAGGTGGTTGAAGGAGACTGCAGAGAGGAACGACATACCATACCAGTTGGAGGTTGCTGAGGGTGGGACGACTGATGCCACTGCAATTCAAATTACCAAGTCTGGAGTCCCATCGGGTGTAGTTAGTATTCCAGCCAGATACATACACAGTCCAGTTGAAGTTGTCGATTTGAGGGACTTGGAGAACTCTTCAAAGTTGATCTCAAGAGCTTTGGAGAGAGTTGAGAGATACTTTTAAACGACAAGATCCAGTTGATTCATGTATGTGAAGAATTTGAGAGGAATTTTAAAGCTTCTACTTAAGGAGCTTAATGACGAACTTATAAAGAGAACATCCATACTTCTTAAATGTTAGGTTAGAGAGGGGGATATCTGACTTGAAGTATTTCAATAGGAAGGAGACGATTGCAGGAATGATAGCGAAGACTTCTAAAATACTGGAGTTCAGATTTATATGCGAATTTGGGGAAGAGTTTATAGATACGGTGGATGATAAGATGGTTATCGGTTACCAAAACTTGAGGATGGTTGGTGGATTGTTGATAAGTATGTGCACAGGACTTTCACGTCTTCCTTCTGGGTGATGGATTCTCCATCCTGGCGACGATAAGATAATAACTGTGTCGATTGAGAATGAGGGAAGGGTTGAAAATTTCATTCTAAACGAAAACACATCAAACCTACTTGCACTTGTGATAACTGCCAAGGATTTGAGAGTGGAGCTGGAGGATGATAGTGCTCCAATTAAGGTTGAGAGTTTGAATCCAAGCTTAGTTGGTGATTTACCTTCTGGAATGGTTGCTAAGGTGAATTTTAGGGTTAAGGTTGATGAGGATGCAAAACTTGGGGTATACAAGATTCCCGTCAAGTTGAAGTATACCAAAGGTCCTCGGGTGTTGTCTTGTCCTATCGTGAGGATGAGACCAGAACAGAATACTTGAGCATTGAAGTTGCAAGGAGGGATTACGACTTTTCTGTGGTTTCCCTAAATTCTTCCCTACACGTAGGCGGAGAGGGTTACGTTGAGGTTGTAATTAAGAACGCTGGAAGGTTCAAGATTTACAATGCCATACTCATAATAAACACCACACCACCATTGAAGCCAAATTCAATGGCTATGGAATCTTACCTGGGAGATTTGGATGTCAACTGTGAGGCAAAGGCAAAGTTTAAGGTTTACGTTATGGAGGGTGCAATTTCACAGAGCTATCCTGCAAAGCTCATCCTTCAATTTAAGAGATCAGATGAGAGGATTGCATTTCTTTCAAAAACGATTGGCTTGGATGTTGGGGTTGACATTGCTGTCGGTTGAGGTTGTTGATAATCTTTTAACTTCATCCGTATCTGGAGAACCATTTAGAGGGTTTATTTCTGTAAGGATGGAGAACCTTGGTGAATGTTTGAACGACTCCATAGCGATACTCTCCTTCGACACACCACTTCTCCAATCTGAAAATTTCCCATACGTAGGTAGATTTTGTAGGGGTGTGAAGTTTGTAACGTTTTACGTCAAGTCCCTCGCTCCCGAAGGTAGCTATAGGGGGTATGTAATTTTGAAGTATAGAAAGTTTGGTGATGAGGTTGTCAGTAGTAAACATTACTTGGAGCTTAACGTGAGAAGAACTCCACTTGAGGTTGAGGGTGCTGGTGATTTGGCTGTAGGTATGAAGGGGGAGATAGAGGTTTCTATCAGGAACAAATTGAACAGGGATGTGAAGAACGTTGAACTTACAATCGTCACACCAAAATCTATGAGACCACTCAGTTCATCGTATTTCATTGAAAGTCTAAAGCCTTTTGAGGTTGGGATTGCAAAGTTTAGGGTTGAGGTTTTGAGGGATGCAACCAGTAGCTCCTACAGATTCTACATAATTGAAAAGTTTGACCTTGGTGATCTTGAGGATCTTTTATGTGTTGCGGAGGCATCGGTTTATATAAAATCTGATGTTGCATGCTTTGATGTCGTTTCTGTTGAGGGTGAACTGTATCCAGATGAAACTGGCGAAGTTAAAGTTGTTGTTAGGAACATGGGTAACTTAACGATACAACTGTGTCGTGGAGCTTTTGGTTTCAACTCCACTTACCATAGCTGGGAGCACCTTGAGCGGTATCGTAGGTTCACCTCAGCCTGGCTTATACTTCATAGGTGAACTGAATCCAAACGAAGTTGCAACTGCAAGATTTAAGATAGACATCGATAAGGATGCTGGTGCAGGATTCTATCCTGCAACAGTTAAAATAAGATACGACGATGATGAAGGTTATACTCACGAATCAAATCCAATGACAGTTTCCATTGAAGTTAGGGAAAAGCCACTCCTCAATCCAGTTACCGTAACTGCAATAACACTAATCGTTATAGCATTGATTGCGGGTTTGAAGTTTGCGAGGAGGAGAAGATGATCAAATGGTTTGCTTTTCTTCCAGTTGGATTGGTCTCTTTATGGTTCTTCTTAATGTTAGCGTTCTCAATAAGGATTGCAGAGGGTTTTCATGCAAGAATATCGGATCTTCAGTGGATCCTAAATGCATACACGATCACCATGGTTGTCCTTTTAGTTTTGGCTGGTAGGATTGGTGACATGGTTAGGAGGGACAGATACTTCGTATTTGGGATGGGGATCTTTGTATTTGGTAGCTTTCTCTGTGCACAGTCTTGGAATGTGGGATCTCTGATAGTGTTCAGGATACTTCAGGCTGTAGGTGGGGCTATACTGAGTGGTAACACGTTGGCAATAGTTACCGAACTCTTCCCTCCAGGGGAGAGAGGGACTGTGATGGGTTTGAATGCAATACTCGTAGCTTCAAGCTTTGCTTTGGGACCAATAATTGGAGGATGGCTTACGACACATTTGAGCTGGCATTGGGTTTTCTACATAAACATTCCGGTTGGAATATTTTCAATGATACTCTCAACACTACTCCTACCTCCACTTGGTGCTAAGGAGAGGGTTCAGATGGACATAGCTGGAACAATACTCTTGGCAATTGGATTGGGTTCACTGACACTTGGAATAATAGAGGGTCAGAATTGGGGTTGGAGGAGTCAGAAGACTCTGGCATGCTTTGCTATATCAATTCCCTATTTGATGACATTTGCAGTTAGGGAGTTGAGGTGTGAACATCCACTACTCGATCTAAGTTTATTCAGAATTAGGAACTTTTTGGTCTGTGTGTTGTCGATGTCGATAATATTTCTTGGTGTATCAGCTGACTTTTTGTAATACCATACCTCCTTCAAGGTATCAAGGGTTTGAGTGCTGAGGAGTCTGGATACTGGATGATTGCGGTTCCAATAATGAACACATTCGTAGGTCCTACTTGCAGGAAAACTGAGCGATAGGATAAATCTAAAATACACAATGAGTTTGGGACCGATAATATTTGCCCTTGGAATGTTCAACGCGACGAAGATTGAGATGGATGTTGAATACTGGGAATTCTTCTTCAAGCTGATTCCAATGGGTGTTGGAATGGGATTGCTGATATCTCCAGCATTCAACGTCTCAATGTTCTCGGTTCTACCAGAAAAGGTTGGGATGGCCAACGGAATCATAAGATCGATGAACACACTTGCACAGGCTATGGGTGTTGCGATTGGTGGTGTGTTGATAACTCACATGAAGAGATACATGCCAGGTTACGAGACTTTGGCTCCAGATCCTGGGACGATGCTTGTTCTCGTGAGCATAGCGAGGTT
>QMZE01000061.1 GCA_003663025.1 Archaeoglobales archaeon | reverse complement strand
CTATAAGAGGCAAAGTTTTTAAATATCTTTGTCAAGGATGGTTGGATGTCAAAGACGCTTGAGAATTTGGTTAAAGCTTTTGTTGGAGAGTGTATAGCAATAAACAGATACAAACTCTACGCAAAGGTTGCAAGGGATGAAGGATACGTTTACGTAGCTAGGGTTTTTCTTGAAACCGCTGAAAACGAATTTGAGCATGCAGAAACAATATTTAAATTTATTCAGAAGTTGAGGGATGATGGGATTGTGAACGTCAGTTTGAATGTTTCACTTACCCTCGGTAGCACAGTAGAGAACTTGAGATCAGCTGTGGAAGGTGAGAGGTATGAGAACACTGAGATGTATCCAGAATTTGCAAGGGTTGCTGAGGAAGAGGGGTTTAATGAGATCTCATCAAGACTTAAGGCTATTGCAAACGCTGAGAAACATCACGAGATAAGATATACCAAGATTCTTAGGGTTTTGGAGAGTGGAGAATACTTCAAAAGGGATGTTGAGATTGAGTGGGTATGTTTGGAGTGTGGATACGTTCATGTTGGAACTGAACCACCTGAAGTCTGTCCCTCGTGTGGTCATCCAAAATCGTATTACGTTGCGAGAGATATGTTAACCCTCTGAGGGATTCATATACAGTGCGAAGAGGGTTGAGGAGGTGTTAGTAAGGCTGGAAAGCACATACCTGAAATAGTTTGTCCTGATGTTGTTAAGGCTGGAGAACCATTTGAAGGTTTCCATAGAAAAACATCCAAACATGCTTAAACATTCGATAAGGTATGTTGATTTGTTGAGGAGGGTAGAAGCTTCAATCCCATAATTGCAGATGCTCAGTTTGTTCCAGAGTATTCTGAAGCTGAGGTAAAACTTAAACTCAAAAAGAGTGCAGTAGCCTTGTCATACTGCAATTTGCATGGTCTCTGGGTGTGAAGGAAGTTAAGGTTGAGTTAGGAGATGGCAGCGATGAACTCCACAACTTGGGTATCTGTGAGGTTGTGGGGTATTATGTAGTAGGCGTAGTTTTCGACACACCAGAAGTATTGCCTCTCATTGCTATCAGGTGGAATTGCAACGTAAACCTTATGACCATCCAAAATCACATCCTCAACCTTCCACCCGTAACTCAACATGGAATTTGCCATCCTATCTATCTCTCCAAAAGCTACACTCTCGTTTGGATAAACTGTAACCCAGACTGTCACAAACGAACTGTTACCTATGTAGTGCATTAAAGCTATGTCCCGAACATCCCTTATCTCACCAACGTGCATACGTTTAACAATTTCCAAAGCCTCATCCCCCTTTGCACAGACCATCTTCTTCATACCCATTATCTCATCGGGTGTAACGCTTGTGACATCTAAAGATACACAGAACATCAGAAATACCACCAACACCAGTATTGCCCTCATCAACCAAAGTATCGGGAAATGTTTTTAAGGTGATCTGTCAACTTCACACATGGACATTGGAAGGATCGTCATGATTGTATTCTTTGCATTGGGTATGTTTGTTCTACCCTCCACTCTATCACTTTTCTCAGGTCAACACTTCTGGTATAACACAAAGCAAAACGGTAGTAACGTTCCATGTGAGAAGTGTCATGCAGATGTAATGGATAAGATGGAAGCAATAGTTGCCCCACACACGGGGGAGACTGGATACGGTAAGATGTGATGTTATTCTTGTCATAGAACCGAGAACTTTACAGGCGTAACGTACATAGATGAAGGCACAGAAGCACATCTTCAACTGTCAAGTGCATGGCCTGCCACGGATTCGGTAGACGGGATGCACTCGATAACTTGGACTGATCTGACTCCAAAGAACTGCACAGAATCAGGATGTCATCCTTTAGACATGGACTGGGATCATGTCAAGCAGTACAGATAGATTACCACGAATGTTTGAGGTGTCACGGATGAGGGAGAAGGGTGGGTTTGGGGACCATTCAACGTTCCACCAGCGGGTGGATTTGGATTGACAAAATACAAAAATGACACTGGAATCAAGGAGGTTCACAAGTCTTTCGTCCTTGGATCGAATAAATCCAAACTGCTTCCAAGTGAGAGTAAAGCTTGCATATCATGTCACACTAAGATAAGACTTGAGATAAACTTCAACGTTACAAGCGAAGCTAAGATAGATGTCAACGACAGCTACACACTAACGACATCTTACTGGGATGTAGATTTTGATGTTGGAAACTACACAAGTTACAAGGTGTGAGAGAGTGAGGGTTGCAATACTTGCACTACTAATATTCGCATTTTCACTCCTACTGCTTACAAATACCGAGATAACTACGGTGTTTGTCAGTCAGCACAGCTTTGTGAATCTGACAAAATCAAAGGTTGACTGTGCTTGTTGTCATCGTAAGATTTAAGATGAGTTGAACAAATCTGCAATCCATTTTGTCAAACCTTTGCAGAGGTTGGAAATAAATGGTATAATTATACGGTTGGAGAGGAGGCACACGCAGCTTTTACCCCACGTTGCTTGGATTATCACGGTGGAAACGGAACGTATTTGATAAACAAGACTGGACGGACAGTTTACGCACCACCTGCAAAGGCTTTCAATGAATTGAACTATGGATCTGACTACTCAGCTCACAAGAGACTGGTTTTGAAGGCAAACGATTCAAACTTGAGCTTTGGAGAGAACGAAGTATGTCACACAAACTACTCATCGAGTATCTCATACTTCTACAACTTAAAACTATACGTTAACTGGGAATTTACAAACTTCACATACAATGGAACAATAACTTACAACGTTCAATGGAAGAAATCTGGCTCAAAGAGTTTCTGGATTTGGATGAGATAGAATGCACGAAGTGTCACAGAAACATCTACGAAGCACTCGTAAATGGAACTTCTGGTGTGGATGAAGACTATCTGACACACTCTCCAATAGAGATAGATGACGAAAGCTGGAATACAACAAATCCATGGAATCACTTCAGATACCACTACATTCCTCCAGCAAACAGGAGTAGTTGGGTAAACAAATCATACTGTATCAACAACGTTGATAAGTATGCTGATGAAAATCCAAATCAAAGACTCACATACGACCTGGATAACGTTACATCTGACACAAACTCGACCAAAGTTCACCGTGCTGAGATACTGATATGTCAAACTTGTCATGGAACTGGGCATGGATCAAGCTTTGTTGATAACGTTACCTATGCCAGAACTTTCAACGGAGATGTTTGCATGGGATGTCATGAAGCTGCCGTCCATCCAACGTTAAACTGCGATAGATGTCACACATACGGAAAAACAGTTTACATAGAATCTGAACCTTCTGGATACGCTCAAAACGATTGACCAAAATTTAGATATACCTACCATAGACGTAGAGTTATGGTATGGAGATGTCTGACGATTATGCTTCTGATTGCTCCAGTCTATGCTATTCAACACCCTCCTGGATACGGTGAAATATGCTTTCCCTGTCACGATCTCCTCCTAAACAAGTCTGAACAGACAAAGTTGGCTCACTGCAAGTGTCACAGCGTAGAGATATGGAGGGGTGATCATGTGGATATGGAGAAGCTCTCAAAGTTGCATGGGATTTCACCGTGTATGAAGTGTCACGTCGGATCTGGTTACGACGGATCTCTGATTGTTCACATTCCACACAAGAATGTGGATTGTAAGTTCTGTCATTCGGAGTTGGCAGTAAAACCAGAATCGAGTAACTGTTACTACTGTCATGAGGGTGGAATACATGAGGTTCATGGGAACATTCTCAATGAGATATGTGTATCCTGTCACGGTAAACCCATATACAAGTTTACTGAACTCAGGAGAGAGGTTGGATTGAACGTGACTAAGGTTGAGAAGCCGAAACCCTTTTCACTCTACGATCTGATAAAATCTATACTCTCAACTTTACTTGGATTATTCAAATGACTCCTGTTGAATAAAAACCGAAAAATTGATATAATCTCAAGCCTTCAAATTCAAAGGGGGATAATGATGAAAAGGATGTTTATACTGTTAATGACCGTGTTGATCGTTGGATTGATTGCTGGATGCACGAGACCTACGGGTCCAACAACTCCAGTTGAGACACCAGTCAAAACAACACCAATAGAAACAACACCAAAACCAACAGAAACAACACCGGTAACAACCCCAACAACTCCTCCAAGAACCACACCAAAACCAACACCACCAGTTAAAGCTACAAAGATTGATTGTGGTGTGTGTCATAAGAGGTCTGGTGATTATATTCCACATAAGGATGGTAATGGTTGTTTAAGGTGTCACGGAACAGATCCCCACAGAATTCACGTTGGTCCTGGAACAATAGATCTAAAGTGTCAGGTCTGTCATGGTCCTGTTGAGAACCTAACGGTTCCAAAGGGTCCCGCTGGACAGCCTTCTTGTGTGAACTGTCATGACTCAAAGAATCCAGTTGCACCATTCAAGAATTATGTTAACGTCCACATACCACGTGGAAAACCTTGCACAGTCTGTCATACACAGGACATAGCCAAGATACATGAAAAGGCTGATGCATTTGCCAGATAGTTATGAAACCAAAAATTTTTCTAATCATTCTAATTTCGGTATCTCTGATACTTTGCGTTCAGCATGAGAGAGTTGTTAAACCATCCATCACACCATCAAAGACCCCTACAAAAGCTGAACCAATTGATGGTGAATGTCTGGCATGTCATAAAAATCCAAAGAGACAATACGTTCCCCAAGCTGAGGGTATTGATGGACACAAGAATGCCAGCAGACACTGCATACGTTGTCACATAAGGGATGCCAAGAACATGAGTGAGAGGGAGATATTTTTAGCTCTGCATTCACTCCACACATCAAAGCACAAGGATTGTAAGAAGTGTCACAAGATATATACGAGAGAGGAGCTTGAGTGTTGGAGGTGTCACTCGTCAGATCCCTTCAAACCAAGTGGATGTAACGTCTTTGAAATACACTCACCAAGAAACGTTGGATGTAAGGACTGTCATGGTGATGACTTCATAAGAATTCACTACGAACACAAGATTTTCCCATTTCAGTAGAGGTAGTAAATTATTGAGAGTATGAGTAGTAAGATTGATATGTATATTCCAACATCTATAATTGCAATCTTCCAACTCTTTTCAAATTTTGGCTTTTTTGTCAAGTAACCTGCAAGTGCCCTTCTCACAACAGCCTCCGGATATCCAGTTGCCTTTGCAATCCTCTTAACCTTCTCATCAACATCCCCCAAAACATCTTCATCAGACATCTCCCTCCTAACGATATACGTGTCATCCTCCATTAAAACATCCAAAACCTTCCTATCCCCACTCACAAAATCACCCCAGATAGTATTTCAACTTACCGTATGGCTTGACCTTCACATCGTCACCAACGATCCTCCTGGCAAGGTTAAAGAATTCTCTTGAGACGTTTGAACTTGGCTTCTTCATGGTTACTGGTGTCCCATCCTCACAACAAGATCTCAGTAACTTTGACTCCCTTATTATTCCAACAACCTCCCTACCAATAACCTTCTCAGCATAGTCAACCATCCCCTTCTCCCCCCTATACCTGTTCACTATGACCCCCCCAACTCTTACTCCAGATATCTCAGCAATCTTCTTCACCTTCTGGGAGTCCATGATTGAGGCCCTTTCTGGATTGACAACAAGGTAAGATACATCAGAGATTAACATGGGTATGATTGCATACTTGCTAAGTCCAGCTGCCACATCTACAACTACAAAGTCATATTTACCTCTGAGATCATCAACAATCTCCTTGAAGTTCTCAACGTTTATCTCCTCAAGTGCCTTTACGGATGCTGATGAAGGTAGTATGTGTAGCTCTCCAATGGATTCGTTACCCATCTTTACTCTCATCCTATGAATGGCATCCTTCAGATAGCTTGTATCCTTCAAGACGTCAAGGAGTGATATGAAGGGGTCGTCTATACCAAAGAATGTGTGAAGGTTTGGGAGTGCAATGTCACCATCTATGACCAAAACTCTACCAAATAGTGATAATGAAACTGAGAGATTTACCGAAACTGTCGTCTTTCCAACTCCTCCCTTTCCAGAACATATCGATATGACAACCATGCAACTAAGAGATTTTGATTCCAAGTATTTATAACTTTTCCGTCTTTACATACGCCCCCAATGGAGAAGTTTTCATTCTATGTTCATTGAATTGCAAAGATACTTGTTAACACTCGGATCATCGAAAGTGTTATATAGACCTTGTTATTATTATCATTATAGGGAGGTGATGTGGAATGTGGAAGGATAAGAGAGGAGTAAGCCCAGTAATTGGAGTGATACTGATGGTTGCAATAACTGTCATACTTGCAGCAGTAATTGCAAGCTTTGTATTTGGAATGGGTGGAAAGGTGAAGGCTGCACCAAATGCACAAATTGTGCTTGAGGACAACGATGACATGAT
>QMZE01000060.1 GCA_003663025.1 Archaeoglobales archaeon | reverse complement strand
TAAATCGCTATACCCAATATCTTAATTCCTAACGTATCTTGTTCCTTTCAAAAAATTTTAACTCTTTCACTATTTCTTTTACTTTCATCATATTTATCTTTTTCAATTATGTGGACATATTCACTTCAGCTCTACCTTTTGCAGAGGCTTAAATACTCCACCTTCGTAAACAACTTCTACGATCTTACTCATACTAACACTTCAGTTAAACCGATATTAATTATCCTCTGCTCAACTGATCCCACTACCTAATCCTGGATATTATTGGAAATTGGTAGGACATTCTCCTCTACAATTCGAATGCAAAAAACTCATTGCTTTAAATGAGCAAAAAGATACTAAAAAAATTGTGAGAAGTTTAAGAGGAATTTTAGTGATTACTGGTAAAAATCATTAAACAGTGTTAAATTATCACCAATTTCGAATACATAACATTTACACCTTTCAATTATTCCAAACCCTCAGACACATTCCCAAACTTCTTCATCATATCGATTTGCTTAACTGTTTGACTGCCTGTGCAGTCAGAGTGACAGGTTTTAACTTGTGTATTCAGAGTTTATTCTAACGTATTCGTAGCTCAGATCACAGCCGTATGCGTAACCTTTACCACTGCCAAGCTTTAAGTCTATGATAAATTGCACCTCATCGACACTTTCCATGACTTCCCTTGCTGTCCCTTCATTACCCAAGCCTACACCGTCCTCCACGAGTTTAACCTCTGCAATCAACTCACCATTCCTGTAACCTCTTAGAGTTAAGTCCAACTCCTCATTTACCTCAATACCAGCGTAACCAAGGGAAGCAACTATCCTACCCCAGTTTGGATCACAGCCAAATATTGCTGTCTTCACAAGATTTGAAGATACAACCACCCTTGCCCCTTTAAAAGCCTGATCTTCATCTCTAGCATTTGTAATCTCAACCTTTAAAACCTTGGTAGCACCTTCTCCATCCCTAACTATCTGTTTAGCCAAATTCAAGCAGACTGACTTTAGTCCTTCGAGGAACTTATCCTTACCAACACGAAATTCCCCAGTTGCAACCAGTAATACCATGTCGTTCGTTGAAGTGTCGCCATCAACGCTTATCGTGTTAAAGGAATACTTAACTGCCATCTTCAGCATCTCTCTAAGTTCCTCTGATCTAAAGTCAGCATTGGTGAATATGAAGGCTAGCATCGTAGCCATGTTTGGATGTATCATGCCAGCTCCTTTACAGACTCCAGCAATTTTGCACTCATCAACCTCACAACCTGCAATTTTTGGTAATCTGTCTGTTGTCATTATGGATTTTGCAAAAGCCATTGCATGATCCTTGCTATTACCCAAATCCTTGTAAACCTCAACGAATTTAGATTCAATCCAGTTCATATCAAGTTGAATACCTATAACTCCAGTTGAAGCTACTGCAATTTTTTCAACGTCTGTTTTCAACTCGTTGGCCAAAAGCTCACACATCCTCTTTGCATTTCTCATTCCCTGCTTACCAGTGAAAGCGTTTGCGTTACCACTGTTGACTATCATTCCCTCGATCCATCCCCCCTTGATGTTCCTCTCAGTTACAACGATTGAAGGAGATTTAAACCTGTTTTGGGTGAAAACCCCCGCAACGTTTCCACTACAAACTACAACACCCAAGCCGTTTTTGCCCTCCTTTATTCCGTTACATCTCAACCCCTTGATGTCCGTGATGTGTAACATGCATATTGTTAAGGAAGGTTGTTTTAAATTGATGTGGAGTTTTAACAAAATTGAGAGTAATTGTACGTGGTGTATTGCATTTTAAAACAGTGTTATGTTGAAAAATAAAGCGTAGAGAATTTGATTTTCATAGAATAATGTTGAAGTGAAAGCTTGCTAAGCATTATCGGAGATATGACGGCTGTAAAGTAATGTTTCAATTACAGTTGGTAAAGAGTTTGAAAAAAGTTTAAAATATCACAACCCCAACTCAAAGCTGTGAAAATTGAAAAGCCAAGGGGAACAAGGGATTTTCTGCCAGATGATATTGAAAAGAGAAGAGAGATTGAAAGGATAATGAGAAAAATTGCAGAGAGTTACGGTTATCGTGAAGTTCTCACCCCCACATTTGAGCATTTGGATCTTTTCACGATTAAATCTGGTGAAAGCATAATTGAGGAGATTTACGCCTTCAAAGATAAGAGTGGTAGAGATCTGGCACTTAGACCAGAGCTTACAGCTCCAGTTATGAGGTTATACGTGAACGAATGCATGGGAATACCCAAACCAATCAGATTCTACTACTTTGCAAACTGCTTCAGATACGAGAGACCTCAAAAGGGTAGATACAGGGAATTCTGGCAGTTTGGTGTTGAACTGATAGGATCAAGCTCATACTTGGCGGATGTGGAGGTTATAGAGCTTGCTTACAGAATAATGGATGAGCTAAAGCTTAGCTTTGAAATGCATGTTGGTCACGTTGGATTGTTAAGACATGTTTTGAGGGATTTGAGTGAGGATAGAGCAAACAAAATTATGAGGTTGATAGACAAGAGAGATTTGGATGCACTTGACAGATATCTTGATGGGGATTTGAGGGATAAGATACACTCACTCGTTGACATGGTTGGTAAATCAGATGTCCTTGAAGATGCCAAAAAGATCATTCCAAATTTTAACTTCGATCATTTGGAGAGGGTTTGTAGAGCTTTGGATGATCTTGAGGTGGATTACAAGGTTAACTTGGGAATTGCAAGGGGGTTGGAATACTACACTGGTGTGGTCTTTGAAGCTTACGCTGAAGGGTTGGGTGCCCAAAATCAGATATGTGGTGGTGGTAGTTACAGATTGTCCCATCTGTTTGGGGGGGATGACGTTCCAGCAACTGGATTTGCATTGGGCTTTGACAGGATAGCTGAGATATGTGATTTGGATTCTAAGAAGCCAGTAAGAGTTGTTGTTGTCAGCTTTAGGGGTTTGGAGGTTGAGGCTTTGAAAATTGCGGATGCAATAAGGTCAAAGGCTGTTGTTGTTACGGATGTTATGGAGAGGAGTGTAAAGAAGCAGTTGAGCTATGCAAACGACATATCAGCAGATTACGCTGTTATTGTAGGGGAGAAGGAGCTTAAGGAGGGTAAGATAGCTGTTAAGGATTTGAAAACGAAGGAGCAGAGGATTACAAGTTTGGAGGAGTTCCTGGAGACTCTTGGCTAATTGTTTTATGTTCTGGTTTAACGCTAAGATCGATTGACTGTTCTTGTGCATTTGTTTTTGCCCTTATGATTTATCAGTAGTGTTGAACAAAAATGTAAGGTTTAAAAATTTTGAAGTGATTTTAAATTGATGCTAACCCTGAGATACGTTAACAGGAAGGTTAACTCCTTCGACGGGATAGTGGGGGATGATGACATTGTTAAGAAGGTTATGAAGGATGGATTTGCGTTGATTTATGGATTGCCAGGGGTTGGTAAGACATCCACAGCTCTATACTTAGCATTTAAGTTTTTGAAGGAGGGTTGGAGGGTAGTGATTTTGAGACCAGCTGAATCGATTGAGAGTGAGGGATTGAGGATTTGGGAGTTTGAATACAATGGGGAAGGGACGATCTTGCTCTCAATCCCATTTTACTACGACGTCTTAACGAAGGAATCCGATTACCTCGTGAAGATGGGTGAGTTGATATTCAAATCCTTGGAGGTTGCTGAAGATAGGGAGATAAGGGGTTTGATGGAGAATTTGGTGAAAGGTGTTGAAAGAGACTACTCGAAGCTCTTGGAGATGATTGAGAGTAGTTTGGAGGATGTTTTGATCTTGAAGATTGGAGATAGGGAGGAGTTTTTGAATGAGATATCCAACGTTAGCATGGCTATCTCAACTTTTATATCGGCCCTTCCAACTTCTATCTCTCAGAATCTTAGTGTAGTTTTGGCTGGATTTGGTCTCCTCTTGGCTCTTACAAGTTTGGCTAAGCTTAGGGGTTATGAGGCGAAGTTTAAGGACTTTGAAGCTGAAAAACTTAAGAATGTGTTGGTTGTCGTCGATGACTACGAGGATATAAGGGGTAGTAGGGAGGATGTTGCAAGGTTCTTGAGGTTGTTGATTGATTTTGGAGTGAGGGTTTTGGTTGTCAAGAGGTCTTCATACAATTTAGACGAGTTTTTTAATGTTGTTAAGAATGCCAAGAGGAAGGATGAGGTTTTGAATATTTTAAGGTCTTCAACGGGTTTGGATTTGAAGAGGGAAGATGTGTTTTTCATGTTTGGGACTGAGAGGGATGAGTTTGAGGCTATTTTGAGGAGAAACTTCAGTGAAGATGATTTGAAAGGTTTGGACTTGGATGTTTATTACAGGGCTACGTTTGGAATGCCATACTTGGCTGTTGCTTTGATTGAGAATAAGGTTGAGCCAGTCGTTAAGGATGTAGATATATACTGGAAGTCGAAACCATTTACGGAGCTTAGCTTGGATGACGTTCATGCGATGCTAAGGTGCATGGCTTACAACATGCTCAGGATTTACAGGAAAATTAAGGTCAACTTTGCGATGGTTCCCCTTTTGATTCAGCCAGTTTGGAAGGATGATTTAAAGTTATTTTGTGAGAGGGTTAGGGTTGAGGGTTTGGATGTTGACGGTGTGAAGGTTGGATGCATGCACGACTTGGATAGGGGTGACGTTGTTAAGAGGGAGATTGAAGGTAAAACGCTATACGACTTGGAGGACAAGAGCAAAAAGCTTAGGGATTTCGTTAATTGTCTGTTTGAGATTTACGAGGTTACCGAAGATGACGTCTTGAAGTCTGATTTGGAAAGTTTGAGGAGTGAAGTTATTGATGCTAGGAGGATTATGCTCGAAATAGTTACCGAGAGGCTAAAGGAGGTAGGTGAAGCTTGGTATTTTGAAACTTATCATGCACTTGAGAATGCAAGGTTCTTGATCGACAAGGAAGGTAAGGATTTTTGGCTGACAGAAGCTTTGGCACATTGGTGTGGTTATGCATTGCAAAATTTTCCAGCAATTGGATTTAGGTATTGGGGTTTTACGTTTGATGTCGTTAAGGATGCAATCCCTCAGAGGGTTTCAGTGTATCATCTTAACTTTTTGTTTGGACTTGTCAGTAAGCTTAGGCTTAGGGAAGTTGATCTGAGTTTTGTTGAGGATGTCTTGAGGGGTGTTGAGGGTTTGGATGTTGAAGCTTGGAAGATCGAGATACTTTCAATGATTGCAAGTGTAAAGGATTACTGGGTTGCGAAGGAATTTTTTGAAAACCTCCATCTGAACTTGAGTGGGGATTTGAGGGATTACGTCGAGATTTTTACCAAGTTGGACTATGCGGATATGTGTTTGAATTGGGGTAAGGTTGAGGATGCGAAGGGTATCTTGGAGGGGTTGAGGGAGAAGATAGATGACCTTCTGAGTAGAGATTGGGATGAGGGAATCTTAAGACACTTTGAGGTTTATGGAAGGAGGAGGGTGAGGAAAGCACTCAAGGGATCTTTGAACTCGTTAAAGTCTTCAGCCCACTACAAATATGGAAGGGCTTTGATGGACTTGGATAAGCTTGAGAAGGCTGTTGAGGAGTTTGAGAAGGCTAAGAAGATATATGAGGATCTTAAGATATGGGATGGAGCTTTGACGTGTGAAAGCTTTATCAGGAGGATAAGGGCTATTCAAGGATCTTACGACTTTGAGGATTTGATCAAGAAAGCTGAAGAGGTAAGGGTATATATTGACGATCTGACATATTCAAGCATAGTTGCGGAGTTCTTGGTTTGGAAGGCTTTGAGAGGTGAGGTTTTCGAGGATTTGGAGAAGGAATTGAAGAGTTTGAATCCAAAGCATAGAAGGATAACTTCGGGTGTTTTGAGTGTCCTGGGTTTTGAAGTTCAAAACGTCTTGGAACTTTTGAAGGAGTTTGAGGTTGAGGTTGCCTTCAAGCGATTCGATGACATGCTCTTGAAACCGATAGAACGCTTGAGTAGAGGTGTATTGAAATCTCTTGATAATCCAATCTTCAATTTTCACATTGGAGAGTTTGCAAAAGGGAATAAAGACACCTTAAAATCTTTCCTTAACTTCTTTGGAAATGCCATTAAACTCTGTAAGATCCTCAGAGGTTTCCATTGGATGCTGAAGGTTGGTGTGAGCTTAGATGAACTAACTAGAAAGGGTGTGGAAGGTAAGGCTTTTGAGATACTTTCAAACGAAATTTTGAACTCGAAACCCGTAAATTCAGCTCAAGCTTTCGCTCGAATTTTGAGGTTGTATCTGAAACCACTCGACAGGAGGAAAAATCTGGAGGAGGCAATTGAGATTGCGGAGGAGTTTAAGGCTTATCCACCTCTACCCTCAAGGCTTTTCAAGGAGATGGCTGATGCTTTGAGGGAAGAAGGGGATGTTAAGGAGGCTGTGGTCAAGTTGTTTTACTACCACTTTTAAGTTTTTGAATAGTTGTGACATGTTGGGTGGGGGAATTGCATT
>QMZE01000059.1 GCA_003663025.1 Archaeoglobales archaeon | reverse complement strand
GTTTACTGTTATTTCTTCCTTCCCGGAGCCTTGGCCTGCAGGTTGAACAACCAACGTTATTTCTGTTCCGTTCAAAACTTTTTCAGAATAGGTTTTGTCAATGTAGGCCATTTCTGCGCTTATTGGGAACGATTTGTTACCGGCTTTCAATACTTTCGGCTTGTCAGTGTTAGCGCCTCCGTCTCCGAAGAAATATTCCTTGATTAGGTCCACGTCTATGCCGATTGTTACTCCGCTGCAAACCCCTATGGCGGTATCATCGATTTTTATCACTGCTTCTCTTCCAATTAGTCCTTCACTCAAGCTTTTTCACCTCGCAATTTAAGGACTGTAAAAAATTAGGGCCCTAAACTCGATTAGGCCTCCATAATACATTTTATCCGCAAACCTTACTTCTCCAGGCATGAAACGGACCGGTATAATGTCTTTGCATTTCTCGTTAACAGTGCGGTCCTGGAGAACCTTATCCACTACGGAGGCCATAACCGTTAAAATGTTTTCAAACCAATCTTCAGGTTCTGTTTCACGAATCACAAGTATAACATCAAAGCTTACAGTTAACCTTAACTTGGATCCAATATGTTCCTGGCTTATCATGGTTTCAGTTGGATTTATTATTGCTAACGGCAACTTTGCAAGTTTGAATCTTTCACCTAAAACAACTTGTTTTAACGCTTCAATTTCTTCCATTTTTGTTTTAAAAGCCTCGAAAAAACCTTTGTAAACCTCATAGAAGCCCATTTTATCCTCTCCAAACCTTATTCCAAATGCCTGGTACTTGCCGTTCTACTTCTTCAGCGGTTTCCCGAACGAAAGGCTGAGGTTTAGTGCCGGGATGCCGAACCAGCTTAGCGAAAACAACTTCCCCTTCCACTTCAAACCTTAAAGCAGAGGCCCTAACAGGCCTTATCATGTGAGCTCGGGTTCCATACTCCACGTAAACAGCATAAGGAACTGTCGGGGCAATTTCTCCCTCCAACCTCGCCAAACTGAGCCTCCGCTTTATGCTGCCCCGCAACTTTCCAGTACGTTCAGGGGCCCTCCTCCGCATTTCTTCCAGAGCAAAACGGGTTAACTCATCCAGAAAAGTAAAAATTGACTGTTTCAATTTTTGACTTAAATTTTCAACTTGCCTCGACACTTCAAATTTAACTAAGATCATTTTCTCTAACCTTTTCAATAAAAGATACGTGCTCAATTTTTACGGTCACGACGCAACATTTAAAATGAAGCTCTATTGAACCCTCTTCGTCTGCAATACGCATATAAATAATTTTCTTTCCTTGCATAAGTGCCTTTAAATCTTTCAAATAATTAATTACTTCCTCTGAAGACTCAAACCAAGTCGCAAGTTCATCTACTCTCAATTTCTCACTCCGGAGAACCATGAATGCAGCCAGGAATAAAGAGGCAATTAGGTTAAGCTTTGAACGGCAAATTCTATTTTTTCAATCCAGCTGTAGCCTGCTGCAGTATCCTTCGCCTTCCAAATTGCAGTGTAGGTGCCGTCTTTTCCATTTTCGGGGATGGTGAAAACATAAACGAAAAGTTCATTTTCAGCATCCCATGTTGGCTCCGTGGACTCCGCAATTTTTGTTCCGTCAGGATCGTAAACTTCAATTTGGTGAGTTGAAGGAGTAACAACGTTTCCTTCGAAATCGTAAAATTTATGTCTCAAACGGCATGTTTCACCTAAATAAACAGGCATTATTCTTTCTCCTTTTCAATTTGAAGTTCAGATTTTAGGCTTTCAACTGTTAACGTGCTTTTAATGCTTTCAATTTTGAAATCGCTGTTTAAGGCTTCTAAGCTTAGGATTCCGTAGAAGCCTGGAGGCTTAGGCTTTATTACGCTTACAACTTCAACTGTTACGCCTTGATCAGTTACTGCTAAATTTACGTTTACCCCGACAGTTTCCGCTGCAAAGCCTTGGTCGGCTACGTTAACATATACAACGCCGATTTCAACCGTTATAAGCTCGAGTCCGGATCCTTCATCACTTATAACAGTAGCATATTGCAGCTGTATGTTTTCACTTGCAACTCCGCTTTCTTCCACTTTCACTTCAGCTGTTGGATCTAAAACTTGATCGGATCCAGTTCCTTGATCATCTACATTAATTGGTACTTCAGCCTCCGCGGTGTCTGAGCCTTGTCCTAAATCGGCAATTTCAATCATGCTTGGAGCGGAAACAGCTACAAGTTCGCTGCTGCTTCCAGAATCAGATACTATGCCTAAATCTGCAGTCAAAATTAATTGTTCTACGGCTTGTGCTGGGTCCTCAACTGTTATATGTGCCTCCGGAGGCTCTATATTTTCAACCGCTACACCTTGATCTTGCACGTCGACTGGAACTGTTACTTCTGCTTGGTCTTCTCCGGTTCCAGAATCAGACGTTTGTAAGGGTACGTGTAAATCTACAGTTTCGACGCTGGAACCAATGTCGGATGCTGTGATGCTTGCTTCCGGAGGCTCAACTGTTTCTGCAGCAGCCCCTATATCTGCAATATTGATTGAAGCTTGAAACGTTACAGTTTCAGTTCCCACAGCAGAATCTTCCAAACTTAAAGTTGCAGCTTGACCTATGTTTTCTTGGCCTGCCCCGCTATCTGACACTCCGATACTTGCAGTTGGAGGCTTAACTTCGTCGGCTCCGGAGGCACTGTCTTGAACCCCTATCATGGCCTGGAGGCTCAGTGCCTCTGCCCCTACACCTTGGTCTGTAACTTCCCACAGTTCAAAGCTTACTTCTCTGCCGGCGGGATAGTTTGTTTTGTCAACTGTTGTTGAAGCCTTAACGTTCCAATCGACAATCGTAACTTCTATTTGGTCTCCGTCATCGTATTGGCTTGGAAACTTTGTTTTGTCAGCCAAGCTAACGCCGTATTCTCCGTTAGAATTGGTTGTCGTTGTGCATTCTTCGTTTTTAGTTAAATTTTTGATTTTAACGGTTAAATTAGCTTGAGCCTGCCCGTTTTTGCGTACACGACCATAAATTACGTAGGGAAAAACACTCAAACACAAAACACCTTTAAGAAAGGCTGTATGGTGTCACGTGACACCAATATTCCCATGGGAATATTTCCCGGGAAATAATGTTAATCGTATTTGTGATACCAAATGCCGGCTTCACCGCAGTAAATGTACAAGATATTGTCTGTTCCAGTAACTTGCACGTTAACATTTAAAGTGTATCCGTAAACGAAAACGTATTGTGTTCCATTCGGATATTCTAAAACAAGCATGGTCCAATTAATATTATCTTTATTCAAACTTGCATTTATTTCGCTCAAACTATGTCCGACATCAACAGACGAAGCATTAAACATATTCCATCCTGAAACAAGTTCGGTTTTTAAAAGTTCTAAAATTTGCAGGCTTGTATTTCCAACGTTTCCGCTTGTATCGTTTGCCGTAATATACCATGCTATTATGCCCACTTCTGGGATTGAACGTGTGAAATTGCTCCAACATGTTTTTCCAGTTAAATTAACAGTTCCATTTTGCTCAAATACGCCGCTTGCGTTCCAATACAATGTTGCTGTTTCTAATTGCCAATTATCGCTCCATTCAGCGTAAAACTTGACTTCTTCAGCGGTTTTCTCTGCCCCTACATTTGATGGTTCTGGAGAAACCGTGTCTAAGCCTATGACGTGAATTCTGCCGTAATACCCGTATATTTTGATTTTGCGGTTGTAAAAAGTCATATCCGACTCGTTAAGTTGTGTTGGAAACGGGTCTGACCATCCGATTGGAATGTGAAATGTCTGGTTTGTGCTTCCCCCAGTATAAACATATTGGATGCTGTCGTCCTTGTTGACTTTCCAAACCAGCCAGTAAGTTTCGTTTTCCGTTAATGTTACTGGGTTGGGAAACGTGACGGCTTTACTCCATCCTTTGTATTTGCCGCCTTGCCAAATGGTGATAACGCTGCTTTCAGCAAGTTTGTGATATGTTGAATTGTAAATCGCGGCTTGACAGTCCACATATTCGTCTGGATAAAGCCCGTATGGAATGGTATACCAAGTTATTGCTGTGACTTTCATCGTTTTTAATGCTGTAAATTTACATCCTACACTCATGGTTGTTGACATTACCTGCCAATTACTGAAGTCACCATAGTGTCCAAGCACTATTTCTTTCAGCATTAATACTGTCTCATAATCTGACGGACTGTAAAGTATGCTAAATGTTCGCCCACCTTCAGTATCTACTGGCATCACATCGTATACATGTGTTATTCTGAATTTTCTTGGGTCAGTTGGTAAAACAACAAATTTTTTGAGTTTTCTGTTGTGTGAAATCCAGAAACAAGCCCTTTTATAATACACGTCAAAATATACTTCGCTTGCCGTTTGTTTTGGAAACGTTAGTATTGTGCCGTTTTCGAAAGTGCAGTTATATAATGTGAACGTCCCGCTTTGACCTAAAGACGCGTTGTAAACTGCAACACCTAAATAAGAAACGTCTTCTAATTGTTCGTAATCCCATTTAAAGAAATATAAAACTGGACGTGTTCCATTTAATATTGGAAACGGTGTTGTAATCTTAGTTTGGTTGTAATATGCGACTTTTATGGTGTCAATGTAAACTGGTATTTCAATTTTCGTGCCGTTAACTAATTTCCACGTTTCTCCTTCGTCTTCGCTATACATGAACAATAAATCCCTGATTTTGTTCGGGTTTTCTCCATCTCCATAATATCTTTCACGTCCAGCTATCATTAAAATGCCATTTTGAACGTAAGGAGTCATGTAGATGCTTTCTCGATCTGTCCAAACAAGCGGGTAACATGGTGAAAATCCAGTCATGTTAAATTCGACTCGAATCTTATAGATTCTAAGGTTTGTTGCGTTTGTCGCTAAGATTTTAATGGTGTAGTTCCATGTTACAGGCGTTGTCCAATTAAACCACGTTAAATCAGAAGAAACAGTATACCAATCTGAATAATACCAAGGTTCACCAGCGAAATGTTTTCCAATTTTAATTTTTCCTTCAGTCGCGTTGCATAATACTTTTATTACAGCGTTAGTTGGGTCTTTCCATTCATTATAACCCTTCCTTAACGTCCAGTAACCACTGCTTATTATGGATGAGCCGGTTGAAGAAATTTCAATGTAACTGTTTCTCCAAAACAGTTCATTTGTATAAGGCGGAGAACCAACTTTAGTCCATGTTCCGTTTTCATCCGCGGTAAAGTATGCTTTAGGATAAGTTTTCGTGAACGATTTATCTGTCCAAACAAAATAACTGTAATTTCCGCTTGTTGATACTCCGTCACGTCCTATCACGATTAATCGGTCATCAAACCTTTGCATGTCAGGGTAACAGAACTGTATCGTCCAGAAAGGCGCTATTGTATGTCCGCTTTCCCAATTATTGATTATTTGTTGAAGATTACTTGTTGTTTTCGCGGAATAAGTCGAAATTCTGAAACATAAAGAACTATAATAAGCATAAGTTATGATTAATCTTCCGTCTGGCAAAACGTTGATTCGCGGAGACCAGTGAGTGTCATCATCTGGAGAATTTCCAATTTTATAGTATGATGTCCAAGTGTGAGTTTCAAAATCGTAAGCGCGCACTTGAAACTCCCAAGGGTCAGTTGTTGTGTTTTGATAAACTATGTAAATGGCTTCTTTTCCACCCCAAGGAGACCCGTTAAAGTAGACGCCTCTTGCGGCTGATGCTGTTTCACCCGCAATGTATTTCTGCCTTCCAACCGCAGGTTCCCAATGGAAAAGCTTGTAGACTTGCGTTTCAGTCGTGTTTCCCGCAGTATTATTACATTTCATTTTCCAGTAAACCCATTTCCCAAAGCTTTTTTTGGTGAGTGTTTTAGTTATGTTAGCCCATTTTGCATTTACACCCGCATTATCCCATACGGTTTCCCAGTTTGACCATGTTCCGCTTTCGTTCCAGCTAAACCCACACCAATCCAAATCAACATTTGATGACCAATAAACTTTGAACTGTATCGTTTCATAAGTGTCCGCTATGTAATTTTGTGTTGGAGAATTAACTGATGCTTGCGGTGGTGAAGGCGGTTGACCGACTTCTACTCCATCAATAAGTGAGTTATAACTGGAAGAACCCCAATAAAAGTAACATGCAGTTGTCCATTGATTCGTTATCGGATTTTTAGTTTGCTGATTTTTCGTGTAAAGCTGAAACGTCCAGTTTCCACCTATTTGAGTCATGCCTTGAGAAGTGATAAATTTAGCTTTAGCCGTCCAACTTCCACTTCCAACTTTCAAATAAACTCTAACCATTATAGCGTCTGTCGTGTTTAGATCTGTTTCTGGACATGTCCAAGTCACGTTTTGATATCCATAACCGCTCGAACTTCTTGTAACGTTCACGTTATAATTTCCGTCTGTAAGCTCGCTTGAGTTTCCATCAGAATAAACTATCCATACTCTAACGGCTACCCAAGTCTGCAATTGTCCACCACTACTCAAACCAACATATTTACTTGTTGAACTCTGCGTTCCATTCAAAATATAAGC
>QMZE01000058.1 GCA_003663025.1 Archaeoglobales archaeon | reverse complement strand
CCCATTTCTTTCTTTATCTCATACCAGAGAAATACACTACCTGTTTTCTGAACATTCAATCCCACTGGCTTAGGAACGAAGTTTAGGATTCTCTCGATTTGTTTGGCAATGTCTTCTATCTTCTCATCATCCCTCGTTCCTATTTCGATTGAGATTATGGCAAAAGTCTTTGAGATTGGTATGTATTCAACACCTCCAACATAATCTATCTCTTTGATTCTTTTCTTAATCTCTTCAAAGTATTCCAATACCTCTTTACTTGTTACATCCTCAGATTTAAGAAATAGAAATGCATTCTCTTTAATTTTGAAGTGCTTCGTATATCTGAGATAGTCTGAATAAATCTTGTTATCCTTGCTTAGGTATGTTTTTAATCCCCTTTCAAACTTAACATTTGAAGCTGAAAAAATTAGAAGAATTGCCAACAGAAATACAAGTAGGATTGTTAACTTGTTCATGCATAACTCACCTTAATTTTTCGGTAATCATTAGGAACGCTGGAACAACTGTTAATGCTCCTATCAGGCTGAATATTATCGCTATGAATGATAGGAAGCCAAAGTCCCAGAGCATCGGGAATGTTGAGAGCATTAGAGCACCAAATCCTCCAGCCATCGTTAGAGCAGATGTTACTATTGCCTTTCCAGTCTCTTCTATTGCAACTTTAACAGCTTTTACTGGCGAATGCCTTTCCCTTTCCTCAGCATACCTCTCAGCCATGTGGATCGAGAAGTCTATTCCTAATCCAAGAGTTATGGCGTTTATTGCTATGGACATTAATGTCTGCTTCATTCCCGCCAAGAACATTGTCGTGTTAAGAACTCCGATAACTGTCGTTATGGCAAGTAGGGGAACAACTGCTCTCACTATTGAACGATATGTTGCAAAGAGCAGTAGAACTATTAATCCATATGCAACTAAAGTCATCTGAGTCTGACTATTTAACATTATCTCACCAAGATGGGACATTATCACTGGCATTCCTGTTATATAATAGCCTTCATGCCATCCAAAGAATCTCACATCCCTATCAATGTATTCAGTAAGCTCCACCCTCTTGTCATGAGTGTCTGCTGTTGTGTAAAGGTAAAGAGCTATGGTATGACCCGACACATATCTTTTCAGGATATCCTTTGGAATCATGCTCAAAATAGTTGAAAGTTCTGCATCACTTTTTGGCAATCTACCCAAATAATCCTTTATTAGAGATGACAACGAATCGCACTTGTAAACCATGTCCTCCTTATTTACGATGTAGTTTCCAAGCTCGTTCATTCTTTTAAGCTCATCAACCCCAACATCATCAGCTGAGAGAACTGTTGTGTAGATATATTGCTTACCCATAACGTTTTCAAGCTCTTTGAATTTTACCATTGCTGGAAGATTCTGTGGAAAATACTTCTTTGTGTCAGTTTCAAGCTTTATCTGTGTGTTCGCATAAGCTCCGAATATTATGACTATAAGAGCTAGGGCAAGTATGACTTTTGGTTTAGATGCTGTGAGGGTTGCTACAGAAGTCAAAATTCTCTCCAAAATTCCAACTTCTCTCTTTTCCTTTGCTTCCTTTGTTTTCTTTTTCCCTTCTTCTCTATCAAGTATTTTCAAAATTGCTGGAAGGAACGTTATCGAGAAGATGTAAGCGATTATCAAACCCAGAGACATTATTATTCCGAAGAGTGCAAGTCCAGGAATTAATGTTGTGGCCATCGACATAAAGCCTATTACGGTAGTGAGCATAGCAAGGATCACAGCTAAACCAGTTCTCGTTACAGCTATTAAAATCGAGTTATCTCTATCAACTTTTCTCATTCTCTCGTGCTCGTATCTATTCTGAATCTGTGCAGCATACTCAATTGCTAAACCAATTAGTATCGGTAGGGTTGCACTTATATCTGGGTCGAGTTTTATGCCAGCCAATGGTAGAAGACCAACTATGACTATAACGGAGAATATGGAAATTATAAGGGGCGTGAAAGCCATGTATTTCTTCCTAACTGCTCCACTAAAAGTTACAGCTAACAGAACAATCATAGCAATTATCGAAGCTGTTGTAGTCATTCCCGTTTCCCTTTCAGATACTTTGACGATTTGGTAGCTTAAGACGGGAGATCCAGTAACTTCGGTAGTTACTCCAGTTGGTCTGTGAGTGAATTTTACAACCCTCTCTATCTGCTCGGCAAGTTCCATCGTTTTATCTAGATCAGTCACAGTTATAGTTACCAACATCAGAGCAAGCGTTTTTTTTGGAACGAATTGATGTGCATAGAGATCTGTTAAATACCTAATCTGTGATTCATCGCTTGGCAAAACACCACCGTTTAACTCAGCAATTATCGAAGCTGGAGAAGTTACGCCCCCAACTCCTTCAAGATTTTTCAAGCTCTCTCCTAACCTAAGCATGTATTCGTAAGTTTCCCTGTTCACAACATTATCTCCCTTTATCATTATGTAAACTCCCTCAGCTCTCACTCCAAAGTCCTTTTCGTATAGTTGGAGATTTTTGTAGACCGGATCGCCTATGGGAAAGTATCTCTCGTATTCAATGGATGTGAACTCTGTTTGAGAGGCAGAAATTAGAAAAATTATCACAACGAGGGCTGTAACCGAAACAACAAGTCCAGGTCTTTTTGTGATGAATTTTGAAATTTTTTCGAGGAAATTCTCAAATCTCACTTTTTGTGCCTCCTCAAGTAGTATGCAACTGCCACGATAGCTATTATGGCAACCAAAGCAGTCACACCGTAAGGTGGTTTAGGTGGAATAACTTCGATTACAGCCTTTGTAGGTTCGCTTATTGCCCACTCATCCTCCAAATCCTTGTATTTGACTTCCAGATTTAATCCGTATTTCTTCGGAGTTGCATCAGCATCTACACTGAGCTTGAATTTTATCTCAGTAGTTTGTCCTGGCTTCAACGTACCTATATATGCTGTATCGTCACTTGAAGAGAAGGGATCCGTTATCGTTAACCTTGCAGTTGCTTCCCTTACTGTGAAATTTCCAACGTTTTTGATTGTAAATGCAACTATCTCCTCGCTTCCTGCTGCAATTTTTGGAGTCCCATAAACCTCAAACTTCGTCTTTGGATTGACCTTTATCCCAATTGCAACTGGATCGGTATAGAAGTATTCGTCCATGCTCCTATACCTCATACTCATCTCAGCTGGGTATGTTACGGGTTTGGCTTCGTCACTAGCCCCAACCTTAAATATCAACTCGTAAATCTTCCCAGCCTTCACATCACCAAGATGAAACTCCTCACTTAGAATTGAGAGTGGAGGTTTTGATGTTAGATAGAAGCTTACATCATCCAAGTCTCTGTTTGGTTTAACCTTAACTAAAACCGTCCCCTTGGAGTTGACAAATACATTACTAACAACATCAATTACATCAAAGCTTGGAGAACTTGAAATGTAAACTCCAAATGGAACTGGATAGCTCTCCCTTATCTTACCATACTCATCCGAGTAAACAGCCTTTATCTTAAACGTGTAGTTACCCTCATCTCTCGTATTTATACCCACGTAAAAATTTGCCTTGACCGTTTCGTTTGGCTTTAGATCACCGACATAACATTTGGATGAAGGTTTAAAACCATATGGAACCTCCAAAACCAGATAACAGTTCCTACCTATCTCTTCACCAACGTTCTTAACTTCAACTGTTATCTTACCCTTTCCAAAGAACATGTTCTCAGTCTCAACATCCAAGACTTCAAGCTTAAAATCCTCCTCTACGTATATTGGATTTGAGATCTCAAAATCTACCTCCTTGTATCTAAGCTTGTAATAACCCGTCAGCATCCTATACTCGTATGTGTATGTCTCGTTTGATTTTTGAACTGGTATCCATTTTGGTTGGAATGTTTCCAAGCTTACAAGATCATCTATCCTGTCAAACTTTACCCTAAGCCTCAGATCGTATCTACCAGCTTTTGCATCCTCCCTAACCTTAACAAAAAACTGTAAGTTGACTGGTTTCAAAGGTGGAAGTGCTGGAATCATCTGTTTCTCAGTCTTCACATCTATGAATTCGTTACCCAAAAGCTCAACCTCAACGTTGTAAGCTGTAAATAGCATCTCTTCCCTTTCAGAGAAGAAGGCAGCCTCCTCCTCATCGTAGTAGTCAACCTTGACAATCTTGGCTGGATTGTATATTACAACGTTTAGGATGTTTTCTCCCTTCTTCAGATGGTTTGATCCAACGATGTATGCTGTAACATTTGGCTTTTCCTCATAGTTCAAAGCTGACACAGTCTGTATCATCAGGACAATGAGAATAACCAATACTCTCATGTCGTTTGAGCAACACATGTCGTAGTATGAACAACGAATAATATTTATATTTTGCGGATGAATCTTGATATGGTTGTAGAAATTCTAAAGTCGTTTGGACTGAGTGAGTATGAGGCCAAAGCTCTGTTGGCTTTGCTTTCTAGAGGTGTTCTGACAGCTAAGGAGATTTCGGAGATTGCAAGGATCCCAAGGACATCGGTTTATGATGTCATGAACTCCCTGGTTTCAAAGGGTCTGGTTGAGGTTTTTGGAAAACCCTTGAAGTTCAAGGCTTTGAGTTCCGATGAGATAATAGATCTACTGAGCAAGAAGGTTAAGAAGAACTTGGAAATTTTAAGGAGGGAACTTCCAAAGATTGGTGAGGAGATTGAGGAGGTGAAGGTTTACAGGAACGAGGTTGTAGTTGAGAAGTTGAAGGATCTTGTCGTCAGATCTGAGAGTATAGTTGCCTTGATAACTTTCATTCCAAGATGGTTGGCAGAAATATTGAACATGTCAAATGCCAGGAAGGTTGTGATAAGTTCAAATCCAGATGTTGTAAAAGCTTCGATGAGATATAGGCTTTGGAAGAATTTTAACATAAGTCACGGTTTGATAATATTTGACAATGAGAGGGTCATATTCATATTCATGAACGATGAGAAGATTGGGATACTCAGTGAGAGTTTTGGTGCTGTTCAGTTCTCAAAAATGCTTGTAGATTCAGTTCTTGAGGTGATTGATTGATTGTAGTTTTGTCTGGTGGAACTGGGACACCGAAGTTGTTGATTGGCTTGAAAGATTTGGAGGATTTTGCAGTAATAGTGAATACAGCTGAAGATATTTGGATTTCTGGAAACAAGGTTTGTCCTGATATAGATTCCGTTATATACGCATTGGCTGATGTTATAGATGAGAATAAGTGGTGGGGTTTGAGGGGGGATAGCTTCAGGACTCATGAGATGATATTGAAGCTTGGTGGAGATGAGTTCATGGCGATAGGTGATTTGGATAGAGCTGTTCACATATTTAGATCTGAACTTTTAAGAAGAGGTTACACACTCACTGAAGCTACAAGGAAGCTAAGAATTTCGTTTGGGGTTGAGCAGGAAGTTTTGCCAATGTGCGAGGAGGAAGTTTCAACGATGATTTTAACATCAAGGGGTGAAATGCACTTTCAGGAGTTTTGGATTAAGTTTAAGGGGTTGCCAGAAGTTTTGGATGTCTATTTTAAGGGGATTGAGAATGCAAGGGCTACTGAGGATGTTTTGAGGGTTCTTGATGATTGCGACTTTGTTTTGATAGGTCCAAGTAATCCAATAACGAGCATAATGCCAATTTTGCTTGTGAAAGGTGTTAAAGAAATGCTGAGGGAGAAGTTTGTTATTGCAGTTTCACCGATAGTTGGAAAGAATCCCGTTAGCGGACCTGCAGGTAAGTTTATGAGGGCTAAGGGTTATGAGGTTTCACCCATTGGTGTTGTTAACGTATATTCAGATTTCCTTGATGTTCTTATTGTTGACAGGGTTGATGAGGGACTTGTAGGGAAATATGGGGATGTTAAGATAGTTTCAACAAACACGATAATGAAATCTAGGGATGATGCCAGAAGGTTGGCTCAGTTTATCTTAAAGAAATTTAAAACGTAGCGTTTAATTGGCTTGAGAGTTGTGAGGAGTTTTGTATGGCTAAAAATAAGTTAAATGATTTAAATGGAAAAGAATGGATAAAATTTACAAAATCGTGGGTAGTTTACGATTCCAAAGGTGAAAAAGTTAAAAGTTACAACAGACATGAAAACAGAAGACTATCAAATAAATCTTGGTTTGTTCATAACCCTCCACCAAGAGAAGATGATAAGATAAAACATCCAGCATCATTTCCAGAATCTCTTGTTAAGGAGTTCATTGAATTCTTCACTAAGAAGGGGGAGTGGGTTTTAGATCCATTTTTGGGGAGTGGTAGCACTTTGATAGCATGCTACGAGTGTGGTAGAAATGGGATTGGAATTGAATTGTCTCCCTTCTGGGCTGAAATCTCAGAGAAGAGACTTAAAGAAGCAAAAAAGCAAAAAGGACTTGATGAGTTCATGGGGGGAAAATGAGCAAATCATAATTTGTGGTGATGCAAGGGATATTGATAAGATTTGGAAGAAATACAATCTTCCAAAAGTTAAATACATAATAACGAGTCCTCCATATCAGCTTAAGAGAAACTATATTAGGCAGAAGGATAGAGTTGAAGAGGATTACCAACGGTTTATTCAGACGATCCAAGAGATTTGGGAAATATAGATGACTACGAGAAATTCT
>QMZE01000057.1 GCA_003663025.1 Archaeoglobales archaeon | reverse complement strand
TTGAAATTTTGAGCAGAACGAAAGACAAGATGAAGTTTAGGCTTAGGGGTAAGAAGGTTGAAGGTGTCTTTGTGTTGGTTAGATTTCCAAAGGTTAGGAATGGTTGGATAATGGTGCGTTCTTGAGGAGTGATGAAGTTTGGATGTTATATTTCTGTGCAGAAATAGTTATACTTAATCTCAACAGTTATTCAGCTTAACAGTGGCATATAAACTTTAAAATTAGCATATTCCATAACCTTTAACTTAACAAATAGTCAACAATCGATAAAAATTATTATAAAATTTATATAAATAGTTAATGTTTATCTTGGCTTACGGATCCATTTTTATTAACATCCCATCAACATCAACCATGAACTTTGAGATAACTGCAAAGGATGTCATGGGTAGGATTGGAAAGTTAAAGACTCCTCATGGGATTGTAGAAACTCCCACAATAATGCCAGTCATAAATCCAAACATCGAGTTAATACCAGCTGGAGATATGGAAAAGTTTGGAACTCAGATCTTAATTACAAACGCATACGTAATATACAGAAATCCAAATCTAAGGGAAAATGCATTGGAAAAGGGTATTCATGGACTTCTGGATGTTGAAATTCCAATAATGACGGACAGCGGTAGCTATCAGTTGATGATTTATGGTGACGTTGAGATTGAAAACGAGGAGATTGTCAAATTTCAAGCAGAAGTTGGATCGGACATAATAGTCCCGTTGGACATACCAACACCTCCAGACTCAGATTACGATACAGCATTGAAAGATCTTATGATAACAGTTGAGAGGGAGAGAGAGGCAAAGAAGTTTAAGGGAAATTCTCTGTTGGCTTTACCAATTCAAGGTTCAACACACATCGATCTTAGAAGGAAGTCTGCAGAGGAGGCTGTTAAGGTTGGAGGAGACTTGTATGCAATTGGAGGTTTAGTCCCACTCATGGACACATACAGATTTCAAGATGTGATCAAAATAATACTTGAGGTGAAGTCTATCTTACCATCAAATGCAGTTGTCCATCTTTTTGGAGCTGGACATCCAATGATATTTTCTTTGGCAGTTGCTTTGGGATGTGATCTCTTTGACTCAGCTGCCTACGCATTGTATGCAAGGGACGACAGATACCTCACACCAAACGGAACAAAGAAGCTTGAGGAGTTGCACTACTTCCCATGCAGCTGTCCCGTATGTATGAGATACACCCCAGAAGAACTTAAAAAGATGGAAAAGGATGAGAGGGCAAGAATTTTAGCAGAACACAATTTATACGTGAGCTTCGAAGAGATTAGGAGGATAAAGCAGGCTATAAAGGAGAATACACTTTTTGAGCTTGTAGAGAGTAGGATAAGATCTCATCCAAATCTACTGGGAGCTTGGAGGTTGATAAGGGATTATCGAGATCTTCTGGATGAATACGATCCATCCATAAAGTCATCATTCTTCTACACTGGAGTTGAGAGCTGTTACAGACCAACAGTTAAGAGGCATCAGGAGAGAGTTTTGAACGTTGAGATTGAGAAAGATTATGTTACCATTTCGAGTGATGAGGGTGAATTGGCAGACTTCTATCTCAAGGCACCATTTGGAGTTGTTCCAGCTGAGATGATGGAGTCTTATCCTGTGGGTCACTCTGAGATTCCAGAATCTTTGGAGGAGGAGGCTTATAGGATTGCTGTTGAAGGTTTATTAAAATTCTTGCTTTCAAATCCAAGTAAGAGATTTTTACTAAGGGTTGATTCTAGATGGATAGAGCATTTAAACAACCTACCTAACAATGTGGTGGTTGAATGTTTAGACAGGAGAGGAGATTTGGACTTGCAAGGGTTGGATACTTAGAGATAAACGGCGAGAGATACAGAACTCCAATGATCATAGACTTCACGGAGAGACCAAAGTTAATAGATAACATCGACTTTGGTATTGCTCCAAGTGTCCTTGAAATTTTAGATGAGGCAAAGTTTGAAGTTTTGGGTAGTAAGGATAAGAATCTTGTTGTTGTAACTGGACTCTCAACCTTGAAGCCAAGGGAAATTGTTGAATATGTATACAGGCTTAGAAGATCTACATACAAGCCAATATACGCTGTCGCAATTGCAACACCAAAGAACATACCCCTACTATATTACATGGGGATTGACGTCTTTGACAACATAGTTGCAATATTGAAGGCTTACGAAGGAGTGAAGATGACGGAGTTTGATGAATCGATTGACTCAAACTACGAAGAGTTGGTCAAGCAAAACACGCTTGTAATGAAGAGGGTTTTGGATTTGATTGTTGGAGAGGATTTGAGGAACAAGGTTGAGGCTTGGGTTAAGTTTGATCCAGAGTTAACTGCAATGTTGAGGTTCTTCGATAAACTTGAAGTTCCATTCCCAAGGTTCAACAGGTGTAGAGTTATCATGACAACCGATCACTCGTTCACGAGGCCAGAAGTGAAGTATTTTCTAAACAGATCTCTGGAGTGTTACAAGCCAAAGGGGAGGGGATTGATAATACTTCCATGCTCAGCAAGGAAACCATACCTAAATTCAACGTCACACAGAAAGATTAGGAGCTTTGTTGGAGACGTTTGCAAGAGGGGCTTTGAGGAGATAATAGTTTCTTCACCTCTAGTAGTTCCAAGGGTTTTTGAACTCTTGTATCCAGCCATGAATTACGACGTTGCTGTAACTGGAGATTGGAGCTTGGATGAGATTGAGTTTGTTTCAAGTTATCTATCAAAATTTATAGATAAATTTGAGTTGATAGTTGGACATGTGAGTGGTGGGTATAGGAAGGTTGTTGAGAGAACTTCTGATTTTTTTGGTTTGGATGTTGTCTGGACAGCTGAGAAGGATGTTACATCGATAGAATCTCTAAAGAATCTCAAGAGAGTATTGGAAAAATTTGAGTTTGAGGGTTTCGATCTGAAGAGGTCGATTTTTGAACACATGATGAGGTATCAGTTTGATGTTGAGTTTGAGATTGAAAATGTTAGAGGCAAGTATCCAAACTTGGAGTTCTATAAGGATGGGAGGGTTGCAAGGGTAGATACAAATTACGGTTGCTTGGATATAGATTTAAGTCTTGCAAGATATTTGATTGAAAGATCGGTTTATTACGTTGAGATCGAAAACTTCAAGCCAAAGGGAACGATATTTGCAGTTGGAGTTAAAGATGCTGACAAGAGAATAAGACCAAACGACATTGTTGCATTTTACAACGACGAGTATTTGGGTGTTGGGAGGGCTTTGATGTTTGGAGAGGAGATGGTTGAGAATGATGGGAAGGCGGTTGATGTCAAGAAGGTTGGAGTTAGATGAATACTTTGAGATAAGGGATAAAATTGGGAGTCCAAGGGATTTTGAAACGTTCAAAATTCCAAACTACGTCCTCTCCGCAATATTGAATCGAAAGATCGTTGAAGATGTCATGAGGAGATACTGGAGATACAAACCAGAAATTGTTGCAAGGATTTGGAGGGAGAGGGGTGTTTTGAATGTGAAACTGCCTCCAGTTCTAAGGTTGAAGTTACTTATGAAGGGATTGGGGTATGGAAAGGGTGAAATTAGAAACATGCTTGAAAATCCAAGAGAAGCTGGTGATCTTGAGAGTTTGATATGGAATGCAATAACAAAAGATTACGTTTATTCTCCAATTGCAGTGAAGTTTCAGAGGGAGAAGGGTTTGTTGGGAGAGAGAATGATTGAAGATATCTTGAAAGAGATGGGATTTGAATTTAAGAGGGAGAATGAGATTGAAGGTAAAAAGAAACCAGACTTCCTAATTTCATCCAAGATAAGATGGATAGAGAGCAAGTTCATGTTTGGAGACATTTCTACACACTCCTTTTACTGGAGGAAGCAGTATCTACATTACTTTAAGGAGTTTGGTAAGGGTTTTGTTGTTTACTGGTGCTGGCATCTCGATCTCCCATTTTCCACAAGTGGAGATGTTAAGATGTCTGTCAGATTTAGGTTTAAGAGGTTGAGGAGGGAGAAATTTTTAAAGAAACTTGAATTCGTTTTGAGAGAATTTTCAAAGGGTAGGGATGTAGAGGTAAGTGGAAACAGGAGACTCATGGAGTTTTTGAAGGGTTTGGGATTTGATGTTATCTCTTTGGACTCCAATAAATCAGCATGCACGACTAAATTATCAGTTTGAATCCAACTCTGAGTTTATGGACTATGATTTCAGCCTTCTTTATGAGTTCCTGAATTGCATCATCCGAAATATCCCTATTCATCCAGAACTTCATCTCATCACAGAGATTAACGATGTAGGGTTTCAGTTCCTCATTGGCGTAGTTTATCAAGTCCGAAGCAAACTTGTAGGCTGAAGCAACATCTTTAATCTTGAGATTTAAAAGTAGAAGTTCACCACAATAGTAGGCTGATCTTCTGAAGTCCCTTTGAACCTTCTTGAGCGATTTTTGATAAGATACATTTAAAACATTGGCAAGGTCTTTTTGCAGTTCCTCTATCGACTGATATCTGTTTTCTGGATTCTTCTCCAAGCACTTCATTATGATACGTTCAACCTCCTTTGCTTCTGGATTAAGCTTGGATGGTGGTGTGGGTTGCTGAGTTGTGATGGCAATTCCTATTTCAACTATGCTTTCACCTTTGAAGGGTAAATCTCCAGTTACCAATTCGTAGAATATAACTCCCAACTGCCATATATCAGTTCTTTGATCCTTTGGCTTCTTTGAGATTTGTTCGGGAGATGCGTAGTATGGTGTGAAAGCTGTTATCGAGGTTGATTTTGATTTAGCTATAACTTTACTCAGTCCCCAGTCACTAATTTTAGGTATGTTCCCCTTGAACAATATGTTCTGTGGTTTTAAGTCACGATGAATTATTCCAAGGTTGTGAGCGTATTTCAATCCTTCAGCTACATTAAAAATTATCCATGCTGCTTTTTCCGGTTCCACTGGTTTATCAATGTCCGCTAATGAGGAACCACAAAATTCCATTTCAATGTATGGTAACGGTGATATGTTGTAGTTGTAAACTTTCACTATATTCGGATGATCGAGTTTACTCCAATTTACAATCTCTCTTTCAAACGATTTGATGATGTTTGAATCAAAAGATATTGGAATTTTGATTGCGACAGTTTTACCATCTTTTTTGCGCTTAGCTTTAAACACCTTTGCAAATCCTCCTATGCCTATGAATTCTATTTCAGTGTAGAATTCTGCAAGTTCAATTGGGAAGTTTCTTGGTACTACTTCCAAAACTTGTTGTGGTATTTCGACTGGTAAATCTTTTGCTTTCGCATGTAGAAGGTAGATATTTTTGTGATCATCAATTAGAGCTATCAAATCACCATCTCGTGAGATATCAACATTTTCTACAAAGTTATCAAGTTCAAAATTCCAAATAACTTCTCCTTTCTTATCTAAGAAATACAGCTCATTTCCGGAAACTACTAGAGTTTCACCATTGTCCGTAATTGCGGCTTTACTACTTGACATTGGAATATTGGTCTTTTGCAATGGTTTTTTCCATAGTTCCCCACCATCTTTATTAAATAAATAAACGTCCGAATCAGTCCATACTAGAATGTATCCACCGTTTTTTGATACTGCTAAGTCTCTGACCCATTTAAGGTATGGATAGCCTATTCTCCAAATTTCACGGCCATGATAATCCTTAAGAGATACAAGATGGTAACCACACTTGTATGCTATATACTCACATTTTTTGGCAGGTGTGAATTTATCACAATCTCTCCCAATGAGGAAATGATGAATAACTCCCTTTTTAATGTTAAAAACACATAAATAATAATTTACATACAATAATACATTATATCCGTCCTTTGAAATGATAATGCTATAATAATTAAAATATCCATATCTATCACGTAGCTCGTAAGGTATATCAAATACCATTATACCACTCCTTTCTTTATAACAGTAAATGTTGCGAGTGTTATAATGACAACCAGCTATAACCAACTCACTATCATCAGTAACAGCTACATCCATAAATTCATCTGGGATTTCTGGGAGTGTGATTTCACGATTTTGCAGGATGTTGCCATTTTCAATATCTAAAACGCACAAATAGCACTTTCTAACTTCACTTTCTACAATTTTCTTAGTCTTAAAAATAAATCCTGTTTCCATAAATCTTTTCTCCACTTCTTTCCATATCACTGCAGCTATCAATTTTTTCCTGTCATCCGAGATCGAGATTAATGTAAATTCGGGATGTATATCCTGCAATGTATCGCTAAGGAACTTAGATTTCCAGATAAGTTTTGGCTTCATAGTAGCACTCACCTCCTTGAACTGTTGAGATGTTCTTCCTATATTTTATTCGTTTAACAATCTATTCCGTTTCTTACATAGTCTATAAATATTTAGTCTACAAATATTTACCTTACTCCAAATTAAACTCTCTTTTAACATCCTCAACCTCCATCTCACCCCTCTTGATTGCCCTTATAACCTCAAGCTCCTCATCCAAATCCTCAAACTCAACCCCCTTATCCATTGCACTCGAAGTCATCGCTATGACTTGAGATATCATCTCATCCCTACTCATCTCCTCGAAGTTCCTCTCTACAAGCCACTCCTCAACCTTCTCTGGATCCATCTTCTTTAGCTTACTCCAAACACCAGCAGACTCCAAATCCTCCTGATACTCCTTAACTATTATCAAATTTGAAACCATCCTCAACTCCCTCTCAAGCTTTGCCTGAGCTTTTAGCTTCATCTCCTTCTTCTGCTTAAGAGTCTTTAACCTCCTTGCCAAGCTAATCTCATCGGACTTCGTTCTAACCTTCTTAGCGGATTCAAGCACAAGCTCTATCTCCCTGTC
>QMZE01000056.1 GCA_003663025.1 Archaeoglobales archaeon | reverse complement strand
GTATGATTGCGAAGCTTGACCCGGAACAGCGCAAGATGTTCGGCGAAGGTCCGACCGAGAGTTTACCTCAAGAGAGCAAAGAGCTGGGGAACCGATTCGAGGTCCTTCAGCAGATGCAGAACATTGCGGCCGGTCTTCGGCGGATGGGGCGTTACGTACCCGATGCGGAGGATTTATTTCGCCGTGCATACGCTGCGACGTTCCCCGATGCGGTATTTGCTCATGCGGCCAGGGAAATCGAAGAGAAGCTGGAGAAACGATCAGAATTAGTCACGGAAGAACCCGGTGGTCCGACTCCGGCATCATCCACCCGTGTGAAGTTACCGGGTGAAGATGGTGTGGAGATCTCTCGCGAAACGGACGCTGCACTTGATGCGGTTATCAGTAGACTGTAGTTAGTGGGTGTCCATTTTCGGGAAAGGATTTTATCGAGATGGCTGAGCTTAACACGATAGTAACCCCGCCCGCAGATCAGGCGGCAGCGGTCATTGGTTCGATTGACATTGATCAGTTGCCTGATTTGGCGGCGACATTGACGGATTATAAGGGTTTCAGGGATCTCCTGAAACGGTACAAGAAGGTCGATGATGGAGCGACGAACAGTTGGACCTGGCATCCACTTACGGCGTACCATCATTCCACCAAGGGAGTTGATCCTTGGGAACCGTTGACCTCCGGCCAGACGCCCGGAGTTAAGGATTGTTCTGTGACTCCGGTTCTGATTGTGACGACGTTCGCGTATAACGTTCGCGATCTGAAGGTGATTCGTAATTCGACAGGCGACAAGAAGGTGTTGAAACGTCGGATTTACGATCACCTCGCGAAACTGAAGGCGCAGGCATACGGCGGGAAGACCGAATGGTTTGAGTCTCAGATTTGGGAAGGACCGACCGATGAGAGTGATACCAAGCATCTTCTCGGTTTTTACGGATACTGGTTGACCTCGGGAACCTCGAAAGGGTTCACCGGAAATGATCCAACCGGTTTTTCATCCGGTGCCGGCGGGCTGTTGAAAGCGAATGCGAGTCGGTGGTGTAATTATTGGGATAGTTACACATCGGGTGTGATTGATATCAAAGTGGTCGACGCCTTGCGGGAAGCAGCTGATGAGACGAATTGGCAACCCGTGATCGAACCGACAATATCCGAGGGTGCCAATAAAGGTTCCCCGGAGCCGATTATTTACACCACAAAGACCAACCGTCGAGCGCTTGCCAATTTAGCTCGTCAGCAAAACGCGCAAGCCGGTCTGGATTTAGGTTGGGATCGGAAGCGATTCCATGTTTCCGGGATGACAATTGAGCCTGTTGCCTGGTTGGAAAAGAATAAGGCGACGAAAGCTCCGTTCATCGGGATCGATTGGCGCTGGTGGCAATTCCGTGAAGACGGCGGAATGCGAATCAGCGGGGAGACAATGCCATACGACCAGCCGCTCGTACGGAATTATTACGAGTATTTGGAGATGAATATCATCTGCAAGAAGAGAGACGCCAATTTTCTGATTGAGGCGGAATGAAAGGAGACGGATCAATGAGTAACTTTCGGATTCTAGAACGACCCCATCGGGAGATTGCCAATCTCTTTTATCAGGGAAGCGGCAAAATTCTCTATGGGCAGGGGGTTGCCGCAACGCCGCGATATGGTGGCGGAACAGCGGCGGCTACGAGCGATCAGAAGCGCGGATCATACGCGAATGCGTTGTCTATTACGAACAGCAAGTGGTTTGCCGGTTGGGCGCTTGAAACCCGAAGAGGTGTAAGCGGTGGCCAGTGGGTTGATGTGATTATTCCCGGCCGGCCCGGTATGCCAAGCGTATTTGACGCGCTTTGTTTGAGCAATGTAACCCAGGGCGACCGTTTGAATGTTTTGTGCAACGGGCCGGGTGCCGGTCGTTTATGGTTACCGAGCGGTGCCAAGGCGGGTTTTCCGGGGCCCGGATGTGTCGAGGCTTTGGAGACGAACAATTCCGTTGTGGTTGCGCAGAGTTCCGATGGTGATGGAAGCGCATATATCACCTCGGATAAGAACAAGTTGTATGATTCGGAATCGAACATCTTTGATGATGTTTCGGTTGGGGATCAGGTGTTTTTACACGGGATTGAACAGGACGGGACCAATTCGGTAACCGCTGCCGCGAGCAGTGTACGGACGGTTACTGCGGTGGATACATCCAACAATCTCGTCACGTTGGACGAAGAAGTCACCGACGGCGGTACGATGAATTGTCACTACACGATTGTATCGGGGAATCCGACGATCCGAGTGCGTGCGGTTCACGGACCCTATAACGGTTGTGTGGCGGCGATTTTCCCGAATGGAGTCGGCAGTGCGAGCGAGACGACGACATTCACCGCCATGCAGAGCGGCAAGATGTATTTGCTTGGCGGCGGTGATCCGAGTACGGGGAATGTTCAAGCGAGCATTGCGCAGGCAAATCCCGGGGACCGGATCGGTGCCGAGATGGTGGGCGCAGTGGCCGGGATGAGCAATGATTATGAGTTACGTCCCGCGACGGAAGGATATGATTTGCAGGGCGCACAAACCTTCCATGCCGCTGTATTCGATGCCGACGGTGAATCGTTTACGGCCGATTTCGAGTCACATCGATGGATTGTGAAGGATGCGAGTTCCGGTGTGATCGAGAATACGTAACGGTGTTCGAGATGAACGGTCAGGCGCCTGTAGATACGGGCGCCTGACCGGATCATTTGAGGTACAATCATGGTTACGACCGGAACAAGTTACAGTGAGTTACAGGATGTTGCGGCGGAGGTATTTGGTTTGAATCCGAATTCGACCAAATGGTCGAAGCGAGATCAGAGCCGTGTATCGACTGCCATTTTGCGTGGATTCCGGCAGTTTTTGAATCCGCCGGCACTTACTGTAGATCTTCGCAATCAGCGATTCGTGCGATTACCAAGCAGTCACGAATGGAGTTTTATTCACGAGACATTCACGATCACGACGGAATCAGGGACCGCCGATTATGATTTGCCATCGAATTTTCGGGCCGTAAAGGAAAAGCGAATATATTTTCCGAGCAATTTGGAGCGGTCAGCTATTCTTGAGCGACCCCCCTCACAGATTCGTGAATGGCGAACAGAGTATCCGTATTCGAGTTATCCGCAGTATTACGCCATTGAGGCGAAAGATCATTCCGCCTCTACCGGTACGGCGTATCAAGTGATGTTATATCCGACTCCGGACAGTGTTTTGACATTGACCGGTACGATGCTGATCAATCTGGACAAGTTGAGTTCAACAGGGACGATTCCTCCCGGGGCCGATGAGTTCGCGAATGCGATTACCGCTTCAGTGATGGCAGCGGCGGAATTTATGCATTACGGATTTCGGGGTCCTTATTGGGAGGAATTTTTACGTGAGGTAAACGAGGCCATTCAACGTGATCTCGAAAATCATGAGCCGGAAATTATCGGTGATATGAATATCGAGGGGTTGAGTGTATTAACGACAGAGCAGATTTTAGCGCGGCGTATTACGGTTGTGCCGCCGATTTCGGAATAAGGAGTGGAACAATGAGAGCAAAGTGGATCGTAATCATCATGGGGACAATGGTGATGTCCGTGAATGCGCAGCCGCATCGGCTACAGAGCGATTTAGCGCAGACGCGATTGCAAACCGACCAGTATACGCAATTGCTTCAGGTTGAGGGCTATGGGTATTTGGTCGGGTTCGGGGCCGTTGTGCCAAGCGGAGATACATCGTATGCCACCGGAGCTGTTTTTTTTCAGGTTCCGAGCGCGACCGAAAGCGGTTTATATGTGAATGTTCCGAACACCAGCGGAGCAACTGATGAATTTCATCGAATTATTATTGCCAACCCCATCCGATTGTATGACAACGAGGTGTTGAGTTTCGGCGATTCACATGATGTCACGGCTACCTGGGATGGAAGTATGCTAGTGTTTCGACCAGCGACAGATGATTTAGGTCGGGTCCAATTTGGTGATGGAACGAACGATATAGATCTACGTTGGTATATGGGGGCGTCGACGCGGTATGTCGAGTTTGATGTATCGGATCATGAGGTACTCTTATTTAATACAGATTTGATGTTGCCTGACGGGGAACAGTTGATTTTTGGGTCGAATTATGATGTGACTCAGGAATTTGACGGAACGCGGGGAGCGCTAGTGGTGAAGCCGAGGGGAGCCTATATCGATTATGCCGGGATCAGTGACCGCTATGGTCTAGAATGGACCGCAGGAGAGGACGGTCTTATTCAAGCAGCGGCATCAATTGCCTGGCCGACAGCGACTCGGCATTTCATGCTGGAGGGAACCAATGCCAGCAATGATGATTGTGTCGTTGATGCAACCGGTGGGCTTACAATCGAGACGGACGGGTCAGACGGAGATGAGGAAATCATTTCACCGCATACGGGGGCACACGGTACTCCTTGGCAAGATACATCATGGAGTACAGAGGACGAATTGCGGTGGGAGGCAAAGATCCGAACCGGCGAATCTCTCGTGTCATCAATTATATGGGCCGGGCTTAAGGAGACGAATACGGAGGCGGTTGCCACGGATGATGATCAAGTTTATTTTCGTTTTGAGGACGATGTAGATGATTCGTGGCGGCTTGTTTACAGTATTGGGGGTACCGACAAACAGGTGGATACGGGGATTTCCTGCGCGACCGATACGGAGCACCATCTTGTGATCGAGATTGATGCGAATCGGGTTGCGACCGCATACATTGACGGCGCATCGGCGGCACAGACGACGGCGCTGACGAATGATGTTGACTTGTATCCATTTATCGGGATAGCCAGTGACGGGGATGATGTAGAACGCAGTATCTCGATACGGGAACAAGCAATTTCAAAAGATATCGATTAGAGGCTCGGGGTATCGTGTCTAATTCGTTTCTTATGGAAGGGAGGTGTCGATTATGCCGTGTGGCAAGAAGAAGAAGCGCAGGAAGAAGCGATGAGCACGACGAAGTTTTTACATTTTCCCGGTGCCGGGATATACACGGGGGCACCGCTCTATGCGTCGCCCCCGTATGCATCACAGAAGGGATCGAATGTTCGTGCGGTTGATACGCAACAGGAACGAGCGCGTGGCGGGTCGCGCAGGAATCTTGTTCGGGAATATGCCGATCCCCTGGTTGAGGGGAAACCTATCCGTGGATTACAGACAATCCAGATCGCCAATTCCGACGGTTTTGTTTTATGGCAGGATGTTTTCCGTGAGACATTAGGATCGGTGTGGTCCAGGGCGGTTTGGGCCAATCACGGTATTCGTATTTTGCCTGAAGATCCGAATCGGATTGTGTACGACGATTCGGGCGGAATTGTTCGGGATGCTTTTGAGTCATTGGACAGCTCCCAATCGTATTTTATTCGTGTGTACTTGATCCCCTACGATGACGCCTATTATGGCAAATTTCATTTGTATGCCCGTCTTGACAATTCCAGCCCGGACATAGAGACGGTCGGGATTGATGCGGAACTGATTATGACAGACGGGGCCGGGACTTATTCGGGGAATCTGTATGTCTATGCCGATGAGAGTTTGAAACACACCTATACAATGTGCAGTTATGCGACATGGTCCGGGACCAAGAGTTATCAACTTGGGGATTATGTCAAGCCGGTAAGCGGTGCGACGAGTTATGTGTATGAGGCGACAACAGCCGGTATTTCCGGTGCGACCGAACCGGCATGGCCCACGACAATCGGGGATACCGTGAATGACGGCACGGTTACCTGGACATGCCGGGATGCGAAACAGATGAATTTATCAGAACCCGGATGGTTTGATTTATTGGTGAACGGCAACGCGATTACGGTGACCTGGCGCGGAAAAACGATTTTAAGTGAGTCCGACATATCGAGTTATTTGCCGGCCGATTCAGGCGGTCATCGAATGGGTATCGGATTAGAGACAACGGTGGCCGGCGGGATCAATATCATTTCGCATTGTCGTATCGGGTATTATTCTTCAGCCGTGCAAACAGAGGAGCAGACGATAACGGTCGCAATTTGTGACGGTCGGATATTCAAAGATACCGGTAGCGGATCAATGCAGGCGGTGGATCTAACATCGGATTATTCAGTTTGGGAGGCCGGCACATCCTATACATACGGTGATTATGTGAAACCGACCGGCACAGGGACGGGATACCTGTATCAATGTACGACGGGAGGAACCAGTCATGCGACGACGGAACCGACATGGCCGACAACTGTAGGAGATACGGTTACCGACAACGATGTTGTGTGGATATGTCGATCCTGGGTTGCCCATGATCGGTTTTTGCATACGATTGATTGGGGCGGGAACGAGAATCATACGGCAAAAGTAATTATTGCCGATTATGGTTCAGTGAAAATAAGCAAAACAAACGGTCAAGTTGCGGCCAACGGGACCGATTTAACGCATGCCGATATCGCGGATTGGAGGATATACGATATTGATCCGAAGCGGGACGTGGTCATTTTATCGAGTGTAACCGGATCGACGGTGGCGAACGCATACGGAATCGCGGCGGTTGAGGAGACGAAATTGGTTTTGGATTTAGGGAGTCCTGCGCTGACGAACGGAGAGGGTACGTGCACATTTGAAGTACGAGCGGGAATAAAGACATACGATCCGGTCACGGATGAATTGGCAATACTGAAGACAGACGTGGTTGAATCGTCGACCAATTATTCGAAAGGATTCCCTCCGCATGGATGCAGGATGGTAACGCGGTGGTTGGACTCGATTTTGTATGCCGGCGAGCCAAACAATGCATGGTATGCGAGCCGGGTAGCAGATCCCTACGATCATCAATACGGTCTAGCGGATGACGAGTCAGCAGCAGTAGGAGGT
>QMZE01000055.1 GCA_003663025.1 Archaeoglobales archaeon | reverse complement strand
TGAGAGAGGTGACGTTCTACCGTGTGAAGTTTTATTGGCTGATTTCAAGATTGTAAGGGTAACGAGGAGATTGCCATCTTTAAACCCATTAGAATGGGAGGTAATCCCAAGAAAGAATAAACGTCTACCTTAGATGGTTATTCTACCATACCAGTTTATACGGTAAAAGGTGGATGGTTGAAATTATCTTCTCCGTCATCAAGGATTCGGAGATCGTATAAAATCCCATCCCCTACTCCAAGTTCATTGAATCTCACCTCATCCCAGTAGCCTATTATGGAGATTCTTTATTCTTAACCTTAATCTTACTTATCCTACACCCCTTACCTAATTCAATTATTTCAACAGAGCAATTGGGAGTTATTGAAACAGGTATATAGGGCTTGGTAATAATCTCCCTTGTGTCTGGTTCTATGAAAACAAGCATTTTATCATCGATATTTTCAAGCCATGTATTGAAGCTTAAGGCTAAATGCTCTTTGTCAAAGGATTCAAAATCTTTCTGCTGGTTTTGTTAGAAGTTTACTGGGCAATTTCGAAACCATTCTCCTGAAGTTCAATAAGTCATGATGATGTGTTTCGGGCATCCAAACAAAATGTTTAAATCAACACCTTTGTCATTTTTAAAAGAGTTTAAGTAAAAACAAAATATCGATTTGTATCTGAAATTTCATGGAAGATCAAATTTTCATATACTTCATAGGAACTGCTGGAAGTGGTAAAACTTATCTGACCAAAGCATTCTCAGACTTCTTAGACTTAAAAAAGATCAGCCATATAATTGTGAATTTGGATCCTGGAGTAGATGAGTTACCTTATCAACCAGATGTAGATGTAAGGGAACACTTTACACTTGACAGCATAATGGAGAGATATAAGGTTGGACCGAATGGTGCTCAGATAATAGGAGCAGATTTAGTTGGGACGATAACTGATGATTTAAAGGATGAAATAGAACTCTATGAGGCAAAAATAGTCTTAATAGATACACCTGGGCAGATGGAATTGTTTACGCTTAGAAGGAGTGGAGAGATAATAGTAAGATGTTTTGGAGAAGATAGAAGTGTTATGGTATACCTTTTTGATCCGATCGTTTCAAAGACCCCTTCAGGATTTGTTTCACTCGTATTCATGGCATCATCGGCGGTATTCAGATTGAATCTACCACAGATACAGGTTTTGGCAAAGTCCGACGTGTTGAGTGAGGATGAGATTGATAGGATTTTGAGGTGGAGTTTGCATCCAGAGACACTTTACGATGATCTGATTTTGGAGAGAAACTTGAGTTTGGATGTTTTTCTAATGCTCAAGGATTCTGGACTTTTCAGACCACTCATACCAGTCTCAGCTATGACTGGATTTGGTATGGAGGATGTTTACGATGGTATTCAGGAGACATTCTATGGAGGGGAGGATTTATAATCCATGAAGAATCAGTTATCGTGCTATGGAATACACATCTGAAACGATAGAGGTTCTGGATGATATTCAGGCTGTCAGGAAGAGACCTGGAATGTATGTGGGTAACACGGGATTGAGGGGTTTTCACCATCTACTGTGGGAGATTGTTGACAACAGTGTAGATGAAGCTTTGGCAGGATTCTGCACTGAGATAGTTGTTAGGATTCATGAAGATGGTTCAGCAAGTGTTGAGGATAACGGTAGGGGAATTCCAGTTGAAGAGCATCCAACGTTTAAGAGATCAGCGTTGGAGATTGTCATGACAAAGTTGCATTCTGGTGGAAAGTTTAGCAAAAAAGCATACAAGGTCTCTGGTGGATTGCACGGGGTTGGACTTTCCGTCGTAAATGCACTCTCAGAATGGCTTGAGGTTTGGGTGAAGAGGAATGGAAAGATTTACCATCAACGTTATGAGAGGGGTAGGGCAGTTAAACAACTTGAAGTTGTTGGAGAATCGAATGAGACTGGGACTAAGATTGCATTCAAACCTGATCCAGAGATATTTGAGGTTACAGAATTTGACTACGATCTAATTTCTGAGAGGTTGAGGGAACTGGCATTTTTAAATAGATGTCTGAAGATCAAGTTGATAGATGAGAGGAAGAGGAGGAGTGAGACTTTTTACTCTGAAGATGGTATATTGGGATTTTTGAATTATCTGAACAGGGGTAAAGATGTCATCTCGGATGTCATATACGTGTGTGGTGAGAGGGATGGGATATTTGTTGAGGTTGCTTTCCAGTTTACAAATGAAGAGTTTGAGAGGTTACTTGCATTTGCAAACAGCATACATACAGTTGAAGGAACACACGTGTCAGGGTTCAGATCTGGACTTACGAGGGCTATAAATGAGTATGGTAAGAGGAAAATCAAGAAGTTCAAGCCTATAAGTGGTGTAGATGTTAGAGAGGGGTTGACGGCTGTATTGAGTGTAAAAGTTCCAGATCCTCAGTTTGAAGGTCAAACAAAGGCCAAGCTTACAAACACCGAAGTTAGGAGGATTGTAGATTCTCTGACATACAGAGAATTCCTCAGATGGCTGGAAGAGAATCCAAACTATGCTCAAAGGATTGTGGAGAAGTGCATACTATCAATGAAAGCTAGAGAAATGGCCAGGAGGACTAAGGAGATTGCAAAGAAGAGACACTTAACTTTACCAGGGAAGCTTGCAGACTGCACTGTAAGGGGGGAGCTTTTTATAGTGGAGGGGGAATCTGCTGGAGGTTCAGCAAAGCAGGCGAGAGACAGGAGGTTTCAGGCTGTATTACCAATAAGAGGTAAGATAATAAATGTTGAGAAGTCTGGAATTTTGAGAGCTTTGAAGAACGATGAGATCAAGTCGATTGCATCTGCAATAGGTGGTGGAATTGGTGGAGATTTTGACATTTCAAAAGTTAGATATAAAAGAATTATTATAATGACTGATGCAGATGTCGATGGTGCACACATAAGGACACTACTTCTGACCTTCTTTTACAGATACATGAGACCACTCATAGAGCATGGAAGGATATACATAGCCCTACCTCCCCTATATAGAGTTAAGAAGGATGGAAGGATATACTACGTCTATTCTGAGAGGGAGCTTAGGGATTTAATTGAGAGGATTGGGAAGGCTGAAGTTCAGAGATTCAAGGGGTTGGGAGAGATGAATCCAAATCAGCTTTGGGAAACAACGATGAATCCAAGGAGTAGGAAGCTTGTAAGGGTTACAATTGAAGATGCACTGATGGCTGAGAAGATGTTTAGGATTCTGATGGGTGAGGATGTTGAGGCTAGGAAGGAATTTATAATGAGTCATGCAAGGTATGTCAGGAACTTGGATGTTTGATACACAAAACATCCCTCAACTTCCTTCTAAGTTCAACACTCTTTATTTTTAATATCTCAAAACCTTCAAATATCTCAAATCCCTCCCTCACCTTCTTCCCAACATTCTTCCCCATTCCAATCCAGTTTCTCTCAATTACATTAGTCATGGCATCTCGTGGCTTCAAAAACCTTCTCTCCCTCAAAGACCAGAATCTACCCCCCTCTATGAATACCCTTTCATTCTTCCTTAAGAATCTCTCAACATTCTCCTCATCTTCAAACATTGGACCCATGTGTCTGTAAAACCTTGAAAGCTCCTTAACACCAAACTCAAATATCATGTAACATCTCTCATCAACTACAAATCCATACCTCAAAGGCTGAAATTCCCTCATGTTCTTTAAAATTAAACCACAAGCCTTCTCAAGCTGTGGATATAGGTTGTCTTCAACAACATCGGGTCTCTCAAATTCTACAACCAAGACAACCCTACCCTCAATTTCCCTCTTCAAGTCTTCGTCAGAAATCAAATCCCTTCTTTTGAAGAAATCTATGGATGGATTTCTTAAAAATTCCCTACACAGCTGAACGAACTTTGCAAGGTTTTCCAAGCTTAGATTTGCTGCAACGTTTCTCCTTGGATCTACGGGATCTACAACAAAGAATTCCCTCCCTTTGTAAACTCTCCCATTTGGAATATCTATAACAGTATTCCTCCTCCAACTCAAAGCTCCCCTTAAAACATTCAAAAAAGATCCATAAAAGACTATCAAGAGTTCACAGAGATAACCTGAAAATCCCCTAACCTTATACTCTGCACCGTAAATCTCGTTTGCCTTTAGAAACATCTTCAAAAGTCTAACTTCATTCTCCCTACCCTTAACCCTATCCTTGAGCCAATCGTGATGGAAGGGTGTCCTATCCACAGCTGACCTTATCTCCCTAGGAGACTTCACCCTGTAACATGGAACCACATCAACATCAACACCCAAAACCTTACCATGAACGTAGGGATGTGCTGCGTATCTCAATTCAAACTCATCAACGACAGCTTTTCCAATCTCCAAACCCAACCTTTCCAATTCATCCATTGGAGTTTCCTCTGGAAATAATATAAAGACGTCAATCTCCAAATTATCCTTAAGCCACGTATTCCTGGCGTAGCTACCCAAAAATCTATAATCCAATTTTGGATGATCCTTCAAGATTTTTTCAAGTCTCCTTCTAATCTCCTCCTCAGATCTCCTAGCCCTTTCAACCTCCTCTTCACTTGGAAGTGTCATATCCAAGGCTCTCCTTATGATAGCTTCCATTGAGATTTTGTTAAACATCTCCAATTTTAAGTTTTTCAAGCGAAACACTTATCAATTGTAACGTACTAGTTTGTAAGGGGCGCCGTTACATCAGTGACAACTTTACCCCGCCGTCACCTGTGACAATTTTTGGCGCCCTCCAACTCAACTTCAACAACCTCCCCTCTAGGCTTAACTTCCTTGAAGATTTGACCCTCAAACACGTAAACCTCAGAGTAAAACCAGCAGTCTGGTGGTAGTCCAGCCTTTAAGCAAGTCTGAGATAGAAACTCCTCAGAGTCCATGTTGTATTCAACGGCAACCTGTGGAAGTAACAATCCAGAGTTCAAACCATACCTAACCATCAAACCGTGCCTACCAATCTCAATGTGCTTTGGGAGATCCTTTGGCTTTACATTTAACCTCTCAGGTGGTGTCAAGACTGTAACCTCAACAACAATCTCATCCATCTCATCAAGTTCAACGGGATGAAATCTTGGATCTTGAGTTGCAGAAATTGCAGATTCAATTATAGCCTCATCCAACCTCTTGATTGGATATGGAAAACCAATACAACCCCTAAGCTCCCCATGCTTTGTTAACGTCGTAAATACTCCCCTCATCTCTTCAAAAACTCCCCGCAACCTATCATCAACAACCCTACCCTCAGAAAGGTAAATCTCAATTGCCCTCCTTGCAAGTCTAACAGCTTTGACACCCTCATCGATACTCAACTTTCGCATGATTTGACTCTTTTGGAGGGTATTACTTTCTTTCGATACATCCAACAAGGAAGAATGTGATGAATGAGACCAAGAATACAGCTATCGATGTCCAGGGGATATTCAGAATTGAAAGTATGACTGCGGTTGTAAATCCAGAAAACAAGGTTGATAGGCCTGTGTATCTACCACCAAGATCAAAGTGAAAGACTCCAAATATGAGAGGTAGCTGACAGAGTAGTATTGTCGAAGAGAGGACAGCCAAATCAACTATGTATCCAGGTTTCTGAAGTGAAAATAGAACCAATGTTAAAGTTAGAATTATGACAAAAAACCTTCCAATTGCAATCCTACGCTTCTCACCAATCACATCCCTAATTATCATTGATGAGAGTGTTAGGATTATTGAGTTTGCTGTGGTTACTGAAGCCATTATAACACTTAAAGCAATTGCCACAGCCAACCCCTTGGGCATCATCGAAAGAAGTGTTGGTGTAACTCTATCCCTGTTACTCACATGTGGAAACAAACCCATCTCAGTTCCATTCCTCAAAAACAGACCAAGCAATGTAACTAGGACTGTATATATCAAACCAAACATTCCAAATAGGACAACCATCCTCTTTAATGCTTTCTCATCCTTTGGAATGAACATCCTCTGAGAGACTTGGGGATTTGTCAGTGCAAAGAAGAACCAGGGTATTGTGAGACTTGCAAACCTTAGTGGTGTCCAAAATTCATTTGGAAACTCTGCAGATCTTGGAATTCCAACTGAAATTTTATCAGCAGTCCATAAAACAGCCAGAAGTGCCATTGAGAGCATGAAAATACCTTGGATTGCATCGGTTATTGCAACACTCCTCAAACCACCCAAAAAAGCCCAAAAAGCTATTACAAACGCTATAACAATTACGGAATATGTGTAGTCCATTTTCAACAGGTATGCTGAGCCAATTATCTGAATTGATGTGTATGGTATGAGAGCTATCAGTGCGAGGATTGAAGAGACTGTTGCAACAGACCTCCCATACCTATCCTCAAATATCTCACTTGGAGATACGTAACCTCTCTCCCTCCCAATCTTCCAAAATCTTGGTCCATAGTAGCTGAGTAGGAATAACGTTCCAACTAGATACATGAGTTCAAATCCAGCTGAACCTACACCAGTTGCGTATGACAATCCAACCAATCCAATCATCATGAATGCTGAGTATGTTGTTGAAGCGTATGTTAAGGCAGATATAAAGCCTCCAATCCTCCTATTTGCCAAGAAGTAGTCTTCTTGAGTTTTTATTCCCCTCCTTGCATACAGGGCAATTAAAGAACCAACTATTACATATATCACAACTGCAACTATCACAACCTCCACCTCCAAGTCTTGAGTATCAGGTAGAGAGTAACTACAGCTATCCAGTAGAAGTATGAGTATGTTGAACGGAATGCGAATGGAACAACCATCGCAAATATGAATATCAAATCCAACATCATCGAACATATGTTCGGTAAGATTGATATATAACGTTTTTGATTTTTTCCATGTGAATGCTGAGGAGAGGATAATCAGTTTTGT